>NZ_JCACKA010000065.1:0-123710 GCF_059505145.1 Mojavia sp. | reverse complement strand
ATTAAAAATAAAGGCAATGTAAAGTATATTGCAGCTTAAATGCCGATTAGCTTATCTTTAGGCTTAATAGAAATTTAATAAAGATTCTGTGAAACTTTAAGCGCACAAATTCTGTCACTAAAGATAGGTCGAACTTTAACTTTCGTGGGCTAAGTTTAGTTCTACACAATACTGTGTTTTAGTTAGCACAGTGCAAGAATTACAAAATTGAGTTTTTACAAGCCCCAACCCAGAGTTATTGTAAGCAAAGGTGTAAATTGTGACTCAAATTCCGATTATTGTACAAAAAAGTTTTGTCAACTTGACGGTTTAGTCACAAAAACTACTGTAGAACTCATATGAGTCAGCCCAAATAAATAAATAAATAAATGTGGTATGAATGAGGTGCCAACCATGACTCGAATTCGTGACGTTGTGCAAAAAGCTTTAGCAAGTGGCTATCTGACGGTGGAGGCGGAAAATCAATTACGATATCTGTTGAGCAGTCGGTATGACTTAGAAGATTTAAATGCTTTTATGACTTTGCAAGAAGCTGCTATGAATGGTAGTGTCAAGCAGGAGTCCCGCGAGCGGTGTGGTATTAAGTAGTTACGCCTCACCGACGAGATGGCTTATTTTCATCCTCACTATCTTCGTCATCAAAAAATCCCCAATCATCATCCTCACCCTCAGTTTGATTACTGGTTGGTGGTTGATAAGGGGGAATAATTACCCGATAATCAGCATCGTAAACAGATTCTGTTTTTCCTACGGCAGTATTTTTTGGTTCGCGGTAGTTATAGGAGTAAACGGAACCAGACTGAGAAGAACTTTTAGGCTGTTGGGGACGTTCGTAAGTTTTAGAGTCTTGAAAGTCTTCAACTTGCTGCCTAGAAGTAGGTGCTTCCCTTGGTCTTTCATCAAAGTTCCAGTCATCGTCTTGATTACGATCGCTATTCCAATCATCAAATGTATCGCTGGAAGCGTACTCTTCCTTACTAGCTGACGGTGGTGGGCTTGCAGGAGGAGGTGTAGATTCTTTACGATAGGTTGTTTTAGTACGCGGTGAAGCGGCTGTAGATTTGAAGCGGGTTTGGCGTGGTTGACCTGTAAAATAATTGGCTACTTTAAACAGCGTAGTGATCAATACAGATGTCAAAGCACCAGCAGCAGTACTAAACAACATCCACATCGCTAGCGGTAAGGATTGAGTCTTCATACCTAAAAAATTTAGCGATAGGACAGGCGACCAATTTTGGGTTAACAAGAACGTTAGTCCTCCCAATATAGTCACCAAAATAATTAAGCGAATTACAGTCATAGCAATGAGGAAAGGATAAAGAATAAAGGATGAAGGATAAAGCTGAAGAATGAGGTATGGGAAATTTCTACTTCATACTTCATACTTCATACTTCATACTTTAGCGACGGCCTTGCCACCTTTGAAATGGAATGCAATCAATATCCAGTTGATCTAAGACACGGGCCACGACAAAATCAACTAAGTCCTCAATGGTTTGGGGTTTGTGATACCAAGCAGGAATAGCAGGAACAACTCGGACTCCAGTTTCAGCCAAAGCGGTTAAGTTACGTAGGTGAATCAAACTAAAAGGAGTTTCACGGGGAACAATTACTAACTTTCGACCTTCTTTAAGCTGAACATCTGCTGCCCGTTCTAGCAAGTCGGAACTCAGGCCAACTGCTAGTTTGGCGACGGTACTCATACTGCATGGTATGACTATCATTCCTAAAGTCCGAAAGGAACCACTGGCGATACTGGCCCCTACATCACTCCAAGGATGGCAGTTTAGTTTACCAGAAACTGCAACTCCAGCTTGTTCGCGCCAGAATTGCTCTTGTTGAGTGGGTTCCGCTGGCATCCGGATATCTTGCTCCGATTGCCAAACCATATAACTTGATCTGGAAGCAACCAGCTCAATTCTATAGTCTGCTTCTAGCAGAAATTTGAGAGCACGAACGGCGTAAATCAGACCTGATGCACCTGATACGCCTAAAATCAAAGGATATGTATGATTTGACACGTTAGATTAGTAGGATTTACTCATCCTCCGCGTAAGGTTCTAAATCATTAGGCTCAAGAGCGTTTGCTAAGTACATATCTTCTAAATCGTCATTGCCAACGCCGATGTCCAAATTTTTACCGACACCATCGCTACCGACAGTTACCAAATCAATTTGTTGACGGTAGTAATCAACACTTTTTACTTGTACGGCTACGCGATCGCCTAATCTGTAAGAAGCACGATTTTTGCGACCAAATAATGCCTGTTGTCTAGCTCGGTATTCGTACCAATCATCTTTAAGAGAACTAACGTGTACTAGTCCCTCCACACGTAGAGGCACACCAGGATTACCGCTTACCTCAAATTCTGCGGCTGGTACTTCAATTTCCACGAAGAAACCGTAGGATTGCACACCTGTAATTACTCCTTGAAACACTTGCCCGATGCGCTGTTTCATCAGTTGGGCTTTTTGCAGCCCCGCTAAATCGGCTTCTGCTTCTTGGACTTCTTTTTCTCTGTCGTTAATTTGCACAATTACTCTTGTCAAATCGCTTTGGAGTTCTTGTTGCAATTCTGGGGGCAAGACGTTCCAATTAATTTCATCGTGGCAAGAGGAGTGGCGTAAATTTACGCGATCTCTAACACGGGTATTGCGGCGATCGCGTCCGTGTTCAATTAGTGAATAATATACTCTTTGTAAGAGTAAATCTGGATACCGCCGCAACGGGGCACTAAAGTGAAGATACTGCGGTAGTGCCAGCCCAAAGTGAGGCCCTTTGGTGGTGCTGTACACAGATGGCTTGAGTGTGTCTTGTAATAAATAGGTCAGTACTTGCTCTGATGCAGATTCTACAAAAGCCGTGGTCAATTGTTGATAATCTAGGGGTTGGATATCTACTTCGGAATCGAGTGTTAGTTCAACACCTAAATTGACCGCCAATTTCAACATTTCTTGGACATCTTCAGTATCTGGTGCGCCTTGAACTCGCCAGATAGCCGGAACGCCCAAAGCACTAAAGTGGCTTGCTATCAGTTGATTCACCAACAGTACTAACTCTGTTAATAAAGACTGCACAGGTAAATCATTGACAACCACAGCACCGAGAATTCCCTCATCGTAATAAGGGTTCTGGCTAGGTGGCAGATTTAACTGTAAGCTACCACGAGCTAAACGCACCTGTTTCACTGTTTTCCGTAATTCTTCCAAATTTTGCAATGTTTGGATGATTTGTCCAGATGCATCTGTAGGTTGACCAGTGAGAATTGCTTGGGCTTGTTGTTTACTCAGGGCGATGTCTACGTTGATCGCGCTGGGTTGAATTTCCCACTCTATTAATTCTCCTGATTTAGGGTCAATGGTAATCAAGAAAGAGAGGGTTAAGCGATCGCTTCCAGCTACTAAAGAACAGCGATCGGCTACAGTATCTGGCAACATCGGCAGTACTAATTCTCCCAGATACACTGACCTACCACGCTTGAGCGCTTCTCGATCCAGGGCTTCGTCTGGTTGGATATAGTGGGAAACATCAGTAATATGAAACCCCAAACGCCAAGCTCCATCGGCAGTTTTTTCGAGGCTAAAGGCATTTTCTACCACTTTCGGGTCGCCATTTGCCCCCGCGATCGTGAAGGTAAACAAATTACGTAAATCTAGCCGACTTTTTAGATCTGCTTTCAACAATCTTTTCGGCAACTTTGACGCAGCTTCTAGCACGTTATCTGAGAAATTACGGGCTAAATCATGTTTACAAGTTACCAAATCTATATCAGCAGCTGCTTCAGCGTCACTACCCAAGATTTGTACCACTCTACCCACTGGCGGATATTGTGCTAGGGGATAGCGCAGCACTTCTACATGGGCTAGGTGGTCGATCGCCTCTTCCAATTTCATGCCGTTTGTTTGGATTTTGAGTTCAAACAGCAGGCGATCGTCTAAGGGTACTGCCCGAAAACCGGCTTCTACTTGTTTAATTCGTGCCAGTAAAGTGTGGTTAGAGCGTTCTAAAATCAGCTTCACTTCTCCTTCGGGGGAGCGACGGCGACTACCTTCTTTAAGAACTCTCACCAAAACGCGATCGCCATTCCAAGCATTACTGAGATGGCTTTCACGAATGTAAATATCCTCAGCGCCTTCCGCATCTTGAATGGCAAAGCAAAAGCCTTTACTAGAACAACGAAGTTTTGCTTCAATCAGACCCTCTTCCGATACACGGCGATACTTACCGCGTTCTTTGACTAAAATTCCGATTTTCTCCAGTATTTCTAGAGCTATGTGAAGTTTTTCTAAACTATTCTCATCCTCGCAGCCAAGTTTCTTTTCCAAAACTTTACGAGCTACCAATTTATCATCGGTGAAATTGGCAAGGAGTGTAGCGATTGAAAATTCCATGCAGTGAACCGACCTTTGGTCAAAACATCATTTTTTGTTTAATCTGGTTCTTTCCTGTATACCCTCACGGACTACAGACACTAGCTGGAAACTATATGCCCTGAAGCAGGGCTTCCGAAGTTCCAAGGGAAGGAAGCCGACCCTTAGACTTCTCACTGCACGACAATCTCAGAGTTCACCTGCGTTTAAGTTCCTCAATCCAGTCAAACTCACAAAGCACGCCTGATTAAAATTTTGCCCCAAGAGGTAATTACGCGACGGGTTTTTGAGAGGCTTGGTTGGTAGAACTCTCCACGCTGCCCAAAAACGCTATGCAGGGGAACAGGTGTTTGATTGTCTAGACTTAAGGTACTTTTACGCCATAAAACTCTAATTTTTAACTAAGAAAAACTGCTGAGAAACCCAATTTTCCCATATGTAGAATCGGTAACAATTAGGTAAGCAGCTGAACAGGCAGTGAGGGCGAACCTTATCTTCATTATTGTAGATTCAGAGCGCACTTCCAGAAAATAGTTCTGCATATCGAATTGGGTAAATAGTATAGCACTGAAGGCGATCTTACTCAGAGTTAATCACCAATAGCCAAAAATTCGCAAAAGCGCTACTGCTACAATCGGGACACAGGAGTAAGGCGCGAATAGCACCTTCATCTCTAAGAGCATGGCAAGGTTGGTCATCTATGACTATAGTTTCCCGGTGAGCAAAGCTTTGCGGAAAACTGAAGTTAAAAGAGGATCTCACAAGAAATGAAACTCAGCTAAGACCTATTGCAAAAGTAGCTTGTGCGATAGATCAAAGAAGAGTGAAACTTAAAGGTCAAAGGAAAATTTTATTCCTTCTAACCTTAACCCTGGCTTTGCCTGACTTCTGCAAGCAGTCTCTTGTGTACCAAATTGGTATCAACCTTATTATTGAACAGACTTAGGTGGCAGTATTATGTTGGCTCAATTCCAGAGCTTGTATCCCAACGGTAGCCTGATTTCTGAGTTAGTGCAAATTTTTCAAGGAAAATATATTGTTCGTGCTAGCGTGCAAATTGAAGGTGTCACCCGTGCAACTGGTTTAGCAGCAGCAGAAACAGTAGAAGCAGCAGAAGACCAAGCTAGAAATCGAGCATTGATGGTTTTGGGAATAGCTAACGCACCACAAGGAACGGTAGCATCTTCTCCAAAACCAATATCTCAGGTACAGACTAACCCCGCTGTCAGCACTACAGGCAGATTGAATGAGCCTGCTTATTCAGCTATCAAAGAAAGGGATTTAGCTAGTAGTCAGTGGTCAGCGGTGAGCCATGAGCGACTAGCGAACCCGGAAGGGGACAGTAGTCAAGAAGTATCTGCCCCACTCTCTCATGGACAGCACATTACCTCTGATGTTGTAAAAACAGATAAGGAATTATTGCCTACTAACACAGGCAGCACCAGTATCAGCGATTCTTACAACCAGGACTTTAATCAAAACTTTTCTGCAACTAGTGACATTAAAGCCCAATTCGATTCTCCTGCGGATAACTTAGGCACAATATTTGGTAAAAACTCTGAAAATCAACCATTACCAGGAATTACCGCTAGTAATGTCACACCCTTTACGCCCCGTAGTCATAGTTCATCAGAAGATGTAACTACACCAGCAGGGGTAGGCAAGAAAAAAAAGAAGAGTGAACCTGTAGATTTGTCTGATGTGATTGCCAAAACAGATGTCGAACTACAGCGTTTAGGCTGGACACCAGAACAAGGAAGGGAGCATCTCATTAAGACTTACGGCAAGCGAGGGCGCACTTTGCTTACCGAAGAAGAATTATACGGATTTCTTCAATACCTGCAATCTCAGCCAGACCCCATAGCAGGATTTTGATGAGTGCTTAGGGGTTGGGGATTGGGGACAAGGGGAGAAATTATTACTTAACTCAGCACTCACCACTCAGCACTCATCCAAGCTAGAAGCTAAAAAAGTAACGCATCACTAAAAACGTGATGCGTTTTTTTCAGCTAACTATAAACTACTGACTACGGACTAAACAACAGCGATGGGACGGCTACCAGCAGAGTGGCGGTCAATCACTTGGTCGATTAAGCCATAATCTTTAGCTTCCTCTGGCGACATGAAAAAGTCGCGTTCGGTATCTTCCGCAATACGCTCAAGTGGCTGACCTGTATGCTCGGCTAAATAATCGTTTAGCCGCCGCTTGTGGTATAAAATTTCCCGCGCCTGAATTTCAATATCAGTCGCTTGTCCTTGAGCGCCGCCTAGAGGTTGATGAATCATAATCCGAGAATGGGGTAGACTCATCCGCTTACCCTTAGCACCTGCGCTGAGAAGGAAAGCGCCCATGCTTGCCGCTAATCCGGTACAAATGGTACAGACATCAGGGCGAATGTGCTTCATAGTGTCAAAAATGCCCATGCCGGCCGTCACCGAACCACCGGGAGAATTAATGTACAAATAAATATCTTTCTCCGAGTCTTCAGCATCCAAAAACAGTAGTTGGGCAACAATCAAGTTCGCTATGGAGTTATCAACCTGTTGTCCTAAAAAGATGATACGCTCACGTAACAGCCGTGAGTAGATATCAAAGGCGCGTTCGCCGCGACCCGATTGTTCAATGACTATAGGAATCATGCAGCCTGCTTGTAGCTATTTAAATCCATTTTATCGATGACAACGACTAATTGCTGTCTCTACCTGAAGAGTAGCTAATCTCTGATGTTATTGACAGATAAAATTAATTTCTTTGGGCACTTTTTGGCTGTGGGATGTGTCTAAGGAAGTATCCCCCAACCGCTGATGCTCACCACCCCTCTAGTTTTAGAGTTGGCTGCAATTCTTCTGTAGCAAGGTGACCAGCAGGATAAAAAACCAACCTTACTGGTGAGTTTTTGTCAATTTTTAGTAACTTTATAAACATTTCTTTAGTATTGCTATGAGTAATTAGCCGGAATTTTGCCAAAATTCGGTAATTCAATAGCACGGGGTGTAGTTAGAGTAACGAATTCTACTAGAAATGCTGTCCACCGAGAGGGAGACCTGCCATGCTGGAAAAACTCATGCAAGCCGCCATCATTACCTTCCTATTCCACCTCTTAGCAGGACTTAGCCCAAATACTACAATTCAGTCAAAGGTAGCAACACCTTTGCCGGAAAAGCCAGCTTCAATTGTCAGCTTGCTGTTTCCTTCTTTTCGGTAAATGGCAGAAGAGTAGGGTGATGTTAAAATATGCCCAGCTTTCTGTCTAGATGTTGCTTTCTTCAAATCTCCTACCTAAGAAATAATTTGCTTGTCGGGTATATTGTGTATGCCTTTTAGCTTCGTAGCTAACGCTTTTGAAGGGTAGACTGGGCAAAGAAGGCAACTACTCTCATCCAATCATGACTAATCGCCTTATTGAAGCTAAGAGTCTCTACCTCCGCAAACACGCTGAGAACCCTATTGATTGGTGGCCATGGTCTGACGAAGCTCTTGCAACTGCAAGGACACACAATAAACCAATCTTTCTCTCCATTGGCTACTCCAGTTGTCACTGGTGTACTGTCATGGAAGGTGAGGCTTTTTCTGATCCAGCTATTGCCGAGTACATGAATGCCAATTTCCTCCCCATCAAAGTAGACAGGGAAGAAAGACCCGATCTCGATAGCATCTATATGCAAGCTTTGCAGATGATGAGTGGTCAGGGAGGTTGGCCTTTGAATGTTTTTCTTTCACCAGAAGATTTAGTACCTTTTTACGCTGGTACTTATTTTCCTTTAGAACCGCGCTATGGTCGTCCTGGCTTTTTGCAGGTGTTACAGGCGATTCGACGCTACTACGATACAGAAAAAGAAGACTTGCGGCAACGCAAAGCAGTAATTATTGAATCTCTCCTGACCTCGGCGGTGTTGCAAGATGGCAAAAGTGAGGATTTTAAAGAAAATGAACTGCTCCGCCAAGGCTGGGAAACAAGCATAGGCATTATTGGCCCTAATCAGTATGGCAATAGCTTCCCGATGATTCCCTACGCGGAATTGGCATTGCGTTTAAATCGCTTTAATTTTGCCTCTCGGTATGATGGGGCGCAAGTTGTTACCCAACGGGGACTAGATCTAGCACTGGGTGGTATTTACGATCATGTAGGCGGTGGCTTTCATCGCTATACTGTTGACCCTACTTGGACAGTACCCCATTTTGAAAAGATGCTCTACGATAATGGTCAGATTGTGGAGTATCTGGCAAATCTGTGGAGTGCAGGAGTCGAAGAACCAGCATTTGAACGCGCGATCGCCAAAACTGTACAATGGCTCCAGCGCGAAATGACTGCTCCTGAAGGTTACTTCTATGCGGCTCAAGATGCTGATAGCTTCACGAACCCGACAGCAGCAGAACCAGAGGAAGGAGCTTTTTACGTTTGGAGCTATAGCGAACTGACGCAACTACTCATCCCAGATGAATTAGCTCAATTACAACAGCAATTTACAGTTACTCCTAATGGCAACTTTGAAGGACAGATTGTGTTGCAAAGGCTGCATCCAGGAGAACTAAGTGAAAAGTTGGAAAACACACTTGGTAAGTTGTTTGCGGCTAGATACGGAGCCAACGCTGAATCACTGGATACTTTCCCTCCTGCTCGCAACAATCAGGAAGCGAAAACCACTAACTGGCCAGGGCGCATTCCCTCGGTGACAGATACCAAAATGATTGTGGCTTGGAATAGCTTGATGATTTCCGGTTTAGCTAGGGCTGCTGGAGTATTTCAACAACCCTTATATCTGGAAATAGCAGCAAAGGCAGCAAATTTCATCCTGAATCATCAGTTTGTGGATGGTCGTTTTCACCGACTTAACTATGAAGGTCAAGCGACTGTTCTAGCTCAATCTGAAGATTACGCCTTTTTTATCAAAGCACTACTGGATTTACACCAAGTTTCTCTAGCACTATCTGAAAAACAAGGTATCCAAACTCAGCCCTCTTTGTGGTTAGAAAAAGCGACCGCTCTCCAAGATGAATTTAACGAATTCCTTTGGAGTGTAGAATTAGGTGGTTATTACAACGCATCTAGTGATGCTAGTCAAGATTTAATTGTCAGAGAGCGCAGTTATGCAGATAATGCTACACCATCAGCTAATGGAGTTGCGATCGCCAACCTTGTGCGTCTAACTCTACTCAGTGATAATCTGCATTATCTCAATTTAGCCGAGCAAGGCTTGAAAGCTTTTAAGAGCGTGATGAGTAAAGCTCCCCAAGCTTGTCCCAGTTTGTTTACGGCTTTAGATTGGTATCGTAACTCGACCTTGATTCGTACTAATACTGAGCAAATCAACTCTCTTATTCCTAAGAATTTGCCTACTGTGGTGTTTGCTGCGGGATCAAATTTGCCAGAAAACAGCGTTGGCTTAGTTTGCCAAGGTTTGAAGTGTCTGACACCAGCAGAAAGTGTAGAGCATTTGTGGCAGCAAGTGCAGCAAAGTCAGGCTAGGGGATAGGGATTAGGGACTGGGGACTGGGGGACACGGGGAATTAATAACTGTTAACCAATGAATGACTCATGACTACTGACTTCCGTAACAAATTAACCGCCATCGTTCTAGCAGGTGGTAAAAGTTCACGTATGGGTCAGGATAAAGCCCTAATTCCAATTCAAGGGATACCGTTATTACACTTTGTTTGTGGAGTTGCTAAAGCTTGTACTAATACGGTTTATGTGGTCACTCCCTGGCCGGAACGTTACCAAAACTTGGGTTTGCCGGGTTGTCAGTTTATCCGAGAAATTCCTCTGGCTTCAGTAAGCGGGAAGTTACAGAGTTTAGAAAATTCAGAAAATTCCCTAATCTCCTCTGCTTTCCCAGCTTCCCCAACTCCCCCATCCTCTCCACCGTCCTCTGCTCCCAATACCCAAGGGCCACTTGTGGGGTTTGCCCAGGGACTGGCGCAGGTACAAACGAAATGGGTGTTGCTGCTAGCCTGTGATTTGCCTAAGCTACGGGTTGAGGTGTTGCAAGAATGGATAGTTAGACTTGATAGTGTGGGAGATGAAGCGATCGCAGCTTTGGCTCATCATGCTAAAGGATGGGAACCTTTATGTGGTTTTTATCGCCGTGACTGTTTACCTCAACTTTTAGAGTTTATCAACCAAGGGGGGCGATCATTTCAGGAATGGCTAAACCAACATTCTGTACAAGTTTTAGATTTGCCAGAACCGGAAATGTTTTTTAACTGTAATACACCAGAAGATTTAGCTTTGAATGAAATGTAGCTGGCTTTTACTGTATTGCGGAATTTACCACCCACCTATGCAGTAGAATATCTCATTAACAGTAATTTCATCGGCGATCGCAAAGTAAAATCTTAAAGCTTCAGTGAACCATGATAGTCAGTAGTAAATTTTACTTAAATTTATTGAAAAATCAGCACATTTGTTACCGAATAAACAATTATATCTTCGGCTATTAATATATATTAAATAAAGCATTTCTCAATAAACCTTGTATAGATAACGGCGAGTAAGACAGCCATATATCCCTTAGGAATTGTGGCTTATGTTTGTATTCGCCTTTTTCTATATTCACTAAAATTATTTGTATAATAAAATACTGATTTTTAGATATATTATCCTGCTTGTCTGAACTATAAGCATAAAGAAACAAGAAGCGATGGAGCGCACTGTCAGAGGCGATCGCAACATTTGTGCGACAAAATTGTAACTATTATTTGCTAATTTTGAGTAGTGTGGTGCTGAGTTTGCTATTCATCTCATATACAGCCACTAAGGATTTTAATATGCATCGTCGTTGGATATTATCAGCTTTAACATTTTTGCTAAGTATGGTTTTAACTGCTTGTAGCACTGCAACTATTCAGCAACCACAAACACAAATCCCTACTACCAATGATTTAGTAAAAAAACCTGCTCAAAGAGTTGTAGCTCTCTCATCCCTTTCTGCCGATATTATTCATCAACTGGATAAAACAAAGCTTGTAGGTATTACTGGTAGCAAATTATTTAAAGATAATCCAAGTTTCAAAAATATTCCTCGTGTGAGTGAGGGGCAAAGCCCACCCAATTTAGAAAAAATTGTAGCCCTAAAACCAGATTTAGTTATTGGTGCAGAAGGCTTTTCTACCCAACCAATTCAAAAACTCAAGCAACTAGGAATTAATACTTTTCTTACCCAAGTTAATAGTTGGGAGTCTCTAGAAAAATTGACACAAAAACTTGCTGATTTAATTGATGCTGATCCTCAGCCTTTATTAAACCGCTACAAAAGTTTTTTACTAGATAAGCCAACTCAAAGTCTTTCTACTCTTGTACTGGTTAGCCGCCAACCAATTTTAGCACCAAACAAAAATAGTTGGGCTGGGGATTTACTAGAAAAATTTCAGGCAAAAAACCTAGTAGCAGAATTACAAGAAAAAAGTCCAATAGGTGGGTATGTAACACTTTCGGCTGAGAAAGTCTTAGCAGCAAATCCAGAAATTTTAATCGTTGTTAACAATACTGACCCGCAACTTTTAGATTCTTTGAAAAAAGAAACTTTTTGGCAGCAACTACAAGCAACTAAGAATAATCGAGTTTATAGTTTTGACTACTATGGACTTGTAAATCCAGGTAGTATCGATGCAATCGAAAAAGCTTGTCAGCAATTGCAGCAAGCTTTGTCTACATCAAAAGTTAATTAGTTTTTTTAAAACAGGTTTGAGCCTGTATAGATAATTGAAGAAAGATATTATATAAACCTAATAGTTTACAGAATCTATGGGTTTTTAACAGAACGCATATTCTTTGCAACTGAAGGAGAACTGCC
Source organism: Mojavia sp. (assembly GCF_059505145.1). NCBI lineage: Bacteria > Bacillati > Cyanobacteriota > Cyanophyceae > Nostocales > Nostocaceae > Mojavia > Mojavia sp. The sequence continues at coordinate 111,545 of NZ_JCACKA010000065.1, read as the reverse complement.
AGTTATACTGCGGAAATAAAGACCGCCAATGCTCAATAGAAATGCCAAGTATCCCACTGCTTGTACGAGATAGAGGTTTTCCCGATAGCCAAACAAAGACTTAAGAATAACACCGGGAAACTGTTGATCAGGCAAAACTTTTGAGGTATTCCAAACCATTGGCCCCAAAATACAAGAGTGAACTTTGGTAAAACGTTCATAATAGAAACAAAGACTTTCTGTAGCGCGACTGCTGAGGGCATAGTTAGCTACAGCTTCGTCAAAATGTTTCAAAGCTGAAACTACTAAACCAGCAACTATCAGCACTAATAAAACACCCATTACCTGGAAAAATTGCCGGATATTGATTTTGACACCCCATTTAAAAAGCAGTACACCAATTGCAACCGCCGCCGCTAATCCACTAATAGCACCTACCGCAGGCATAAATCCTTGTTGAAAATTAGCAGCAATGAAAAGAACAGTTTCAAAGCCTTCGCGGATTACTGCAACTAAAATTAAAGTAAAAACACCCCAACCAGCATTTGAGTTTTGTGTCAACGCTTCTGTTACAGCTCCCTCAACAGTAGCTTTCATGAATCTGGCTTGTTTTGTCATCCAGATGAGCATCCAGCTGAGCATTATAATTGCTAGCACACTGAAAATACCCTCCAGCATTGGCTCAACCACGGAGGTGTATTGAGGATTAATTGCTCCTAGTGCTTGAATTAACACACTAAATAGCACACCTATCAATGCGCTGACGGCAATACCGACACCGACACCAGCATATACCCAAGGGTTAAGTTGAGATTGTTTGGCTTTTTTCAACAAGGCCAGCACAATTCCAACAACAAGAGCAGCTTCCACTCCTTCTCGGAGTGTAATCACAAAAGTAGGTAAGGCAGTAGTAAAATTCATTGTCCGTTGGCAGTTATCAGTGATCAGTTAACAGTAGCCAGTTAGCAGTTATCAGCTTATTTACTGATTACTTTGTACTGACTACTGATTATTAGCTACTAGCTAAAATCGCGTAACATTTTTTTCAGTTCAAGATTATGCATTTCTTCTTGACCAATCATGCCACGAGCGAATTCTTCTAGGTAGATACTGGCATTAGTGACAGTCTCCAACAGATTTTTATACAGATCCAGCGCCTTCTTTTCATGGGATAAGCTTTCAGCCAAGATATCCTTGACTGAGTGCTGGTAAGTTTCTTCCATTGGGGCGATTTTGAGCGAAGGATGTCCTTCTAAACCTGTGAGTATTTCTCCTACTTGTTGTGCATGGAGTAAAGACTCACTCGCCTGCGCTTTGAAAAAAGCCACAATTGGAATGCGGTTAGGGCCAGTCACCATCAGGGAATAATGTGTATAGCGCACTACCCCAGCTAGTTCAAACTCCATGATGGCGTTTAGTAAGTCGATGGTCTTTTTATGGTCAAGATCTTGCATCTGTTGTTAAGTTAAGCAAAGTGACGAATGGAGACTGATGAGTAATAAGTTAGAAGTGATGAGTGATACTTCCTTCAGCCTTAAAAGCCAAGACTATCTTCACTCTTGACCCCTAACTATTTCCTCGCTTCTCACTCATTTTAAACTTGTGTTTCTGCGCCTCCCATTAAGTTAACCTGCGATCGCTGTGCTTTAGTGCTAGTTGTGTTAATGACTTTTTGAGAGTTTTGCTCAATAGTTTTTACCAGCTTGTTAACATCCTCAGGGGTTTTGACTGGAGTAGCTGGGGGAACGGCAGCAGGCCAAACTTTAACGAGGTCAGCTAAACTAGCCTCAATTGCTTTGTGTGCTTCAGGGTTTGTTTGCGCTACTTGGCTAGAAATGCCTTTATATAAATCATTAGCGTAGATTACAAAGCCGCGAGAGTCTTGATATTCAATTGCAGCAGATACTTTACCGTTAGCGATCGCAGCTCCATATTCTGAGTTGGCTGCATCTAGCAATCCATTAATTACCTGTAGCACAAATCCTGGCTTCGAGCGTTGATCTGCTGGCAAAGCGGCGATCGCTCCATCAACTGCTTGCACTGAAGAGGTAAAATCAGTTTTCAGTTTGGCATTCTTGGGATTAGATTTGACTAAATCTTGCAAACTCACCAAACTAGTCTTGAATTCTTTGACTTTGCGATCGTTGAGTTGGTCTTCTACATCAACATAAATTTCCTCAACTGGATGTCCAATATGAGGTTCAGCCTGTTTTGGTTGATTTTGATCCAACAGTTCTTTCGCTACCAAAAGATGCCCTTTCATTAACCCCAGCTTGGTCATGTAATCAACATCTTTCGCCTCACCTGTAAGGACTACTTCTTGAACAGTCACCGAGTCCTTGATTTGGTCGAACTGTTCCTGAGTAATCACTTTTTTGCTAACTAAATCTTCTGGATTAGCATAAGGTCGATTTGCCTGAATTTTATTCGATAAGGCTGGGACGCCTAACTTTGCTTCAAATTTATCCAACTCGGACAAGATAGCAGTATTAATGTTGATTTTCGCTTTGCCACCGTGATTGCTGTGACTTGTAGCTTCAGTGACCTGCGCCGTGGTGTTACCAGCTGGTGTAGATGGATTTTCTGCTTGAGGCGTACCATCACAGGCACTTAAACTAACTATTGCCGCAGCCGCGACAGTTAAGCAGATATAGCGGTATTTGATCATTGTTGTTTATGACGATACTTAGAAGGTAGTAATTAAAACTTTTCAAGCTACTAACAGCAGTTAGGCTTGACACTATGTCATAGATTGTACTTTGGCATATAATGAGATTTTTTATCAACTAAATTACTTCAAATTGACCCATGCAACCGTTTTCTGCGATCGCATCCTGATGAGGATGAAACATATACTTACCTGGATAGCGAAAGGCAAATTCTAAGATGTGCCTTTCTGCTACACCCATCGTAATTACATCAGTTTTCTCGCTGGGAGTCAGAGTCATACCAGTTCGATAGACATCAAAGAAGTTGGCATGAAGGTGAAATGTCACTGCTGGATCGTATTCAATGATGTTGAGGACATACAGCCGAATCAACTGATTTTGGTAAATGCGGATCGGATTGTCCATGTAGTAGTGAGGCGGCCCATTGAAAGCGTAATATTCATTACGGCTATCATCATTCACGTCATAACCAGCCATCACTAGTACGATCTCATCAGCTGGCGGACGAGGATTAGGCGGATCGATGATAAACATCCCGTATAGCCCTTTGGCGATATGACGGGTAACTGGTTCTATATGGCAGTGATATAAGTGAACACCGTAGGGTTCAGCATCAAATTCATAAATTGTGGCACTACCATTGCTGACTGGGCGCACACCATCCATATTTGATGGATGAACCCCATGAAAATGTAAAGAGTGAGAATGTCCAGCCTTATTGAGAAATAATATCCGCACGCGATCGCCCTGTTTGGCCCGTAGCGTCGGCCCTGGTATACGACCGTTTAAATCCCAGATGTTATAGGAGACAGCACTATTAAGCTCAATTATAGAAGTACTCGCAGTCAAGCTAAATTCGCGGATGATGCGTCCATTTTCTCGCTTCAGTGTCCCATAATCAAAATCTCTTAGCACCTTCATCGGTTGAGCAACGCCTTGAGCTGCTTCTATTTCGACAGGTGGCACTTTCACAATTGATTTAATTTTTCCATTCGCCATCTGCAAAAGCGCTGCCGCTCCGATCATACCAGTACCACATACACCTAGCTTTAGCAGTTGACGGCGGCTCCAAAGTTGTTCTTTCCCCAAAGCTAAGTTGTTGGGCATGACATTAATAACGGTTAGCGCTAAACATAAAGTTGCAAAATATTTGCAATTGCTTTGTGTATATTAAAGGACTTAATAATTATTGTCAATAATTCTCAAGTAGTTTCCAACGGCTAATTCTGGGTGTAAATTTAGCAATCATATCTAAGTCGTGAAAATTGCTTTTTAACTAACCACCAAGCGCACCAAGGAAGATAAAATAGGAATATTTCTGCTAGAGATATTTTTATTTCAGTAATTTATTTAAATGTTTTTATTTACTAAATAGTTATATTTTTTACTTTAAAAATTAAATTGCTGTTTATTCTTGATAAATTTATTTCTTTAGCCAACAGATGGGCTGCTAATGACAACTTAATTTCATTCCTAAAAACAAAATAATATTCAACCTTTTATAGCCTGGAAAAATTTTTAACCAAGGTTGAAATTATATTATTCAATACTTACTAATGATGACATATCTTCAAAAAAATACTAATACAAAATAGATAAATATCAAGACAATCTACTTATAGATATAGATAAATATAAATATTTATCAACCAAAAAAAAGCTGTAAAAAGCTTAACTTCTATGCATAGTATCGTCTAAAAGTGGGTTTTGCTAAAGTTTAGTACCTAATCTAAAAAATAAAATTCACAAAAATTCATGTTAGAAAAAATAAGTATATTATTTAACGCATATTTTATTGTCAATCTGCCATAAGTAACACGATATAATCCCCCACGAGGGCATTGCAAACAGGGTACATTTTCTGTTTTTTATTAATTTGATGCCGCAATTACATTAACTAAGTTTGTGTGAATAAAAACATTACACAAGACATTACACATAGGGCACATCATGCATATTCCTGATGGATTTGTTTCTGTGCCGGTGGCAGGAGCTACCGGTTTGGCGAGTGCGGCAGCACTCTTCATTGCATTAGGGCGATCGCAAGACGCTTTTGGTATTCGTCGCGCTCCGATACTGGGCTTAACCACAGCTTTTATTTTTGCAGCCCAGATGATTAATTTTCCTGTGGCAGGAGGCACTAGTGGTCACTTGTTAGGAGGAGCCTTAGCAGCGGTTGTCTTAGGCAGCCCTTGGGCTGGGACATTATGCATTGCTACGGTATTAATAATCCAAGCTGTGCTGTTTGCTGATGGTGGCATCACAGCATTAGGTGCAAATATTTTAAACATGGCAGTAATTGGTGTTTGGGTTGGCTGGGTGTTAACTCAAACTTTGCAGCGACTGTTTGGTGGCTCTAAAGGGCGCTTACCCTTAGCGGCTGGCATTGCCGCAGGTGTGAGTGTAGTAGTAGCATCTATAGCTTGTGCCATTGAGTTAGCTCTTTCTGGAACCGCACCAGCAGGTATAGTTTTAGCAGCAATGACTGGTACTCATATTCTGATTGGCATTGGTGAGGGGTTAATTACCGGGGGCGTATTGGTTTACCTTGCTAGGGAAAGACCAGATTTACTACCAGGGGAGCAGCAAGAATTTCAAGGATGGTTAGTACCTGTTGTGAGCATTCTTCTAATTGCAGGCGTACTGTCACTTTTTGCCTCGGCTTGGCCTGATGGCTTGGAAAGAGTTGCTGAAAACTTAGGCTTCATCGACTTAGCCGAACAGGTGCGGGTTGCTGTGCCAACGCCCTTAGCTGACTACAGCATTGAAGGTTTAGGAACAATTGGCACTAGTATTGCTGGGCTTGTTGGCTCTGCGGTTTGCTTTGCTGTCGCCTTTGGCATAGCCAAGGTGGTGAAACCGAATAATGCTTAAAATGTCTTTACCGTTACGCTTGCAACTGTCCCTAGTGATTGTAGTGGGGGCAGCTTTGTTAAACTATCATGCTTGGCCTTACTTGGGTGTGTACGGAGCGATCGCACTTTTGTGGGCTTGGCTGTTGCGTGTGCGTATTCCTCAGTTGGGGAAATTACTTGGTACTGAATTGATTTTCCTATCTTTGTTGGCTTTACCTTTGGGATGGGAGCGGGCTAGTTTTTTGCTAGTTCGTTCTCTGGTCTGTCTGATTGTCATGAATAGTTTTTTGTTAACCTTACCCCCTCATAGTTTCGGCATTGCGCTGAAAGGCTTACCCGTACCATTACCGTTAAAAGAAAATTTGCTGCTGGCTGGACAATACTTAGAAATTTTGCTGGCAGAAGTCACAAGAATGCAGCGTAGCGCCCAATTACGAGGACTAAATGGTTCTGCTGGCTGGCTACGATATGCTAGTGCGGCGATGATTGGAGCCTTGTACCTCCGTAGTCTCGAACGAGCAGAGCGAGTTTACACCGCAATGGTGGCTCGTGGTTATAACGGGCAGTTACCGCTAGACTCGACATTAAGACCAAAAGAGCGTGTTGCCTTGTTAGCCGCTAGTGCGATCGCTGCTTGTTTGACCTTTAGCTCTTACCAGTTAACAGTTAACAGTTAATTGTTAGTAGGAGCGCAGTTGTGAATTTTGAGTTGTGAATCTTGGAATATTTAACTTCTCATACCCAACCTTCAACCCATAACCCCCACACTGCTGTGGTCGAGGTTCAAAACCTGGTATATGCCTATGCCAACCAGGAACCAGTATTAAAAGACATTTCTTTTAAATTGAATGCAGGCGATCGCGTCGCGTTGATGGGAGCGACTGGTTCTGGCAAAAGTACTTTGCTAGAGAATCTAATCGGCTTAAAACAACCACAAACGGGAAAAATTTGGATTAATGGCATTCCGGTAGAACAAAAAACGCTGTCCCAAGTGCGTCGTCACATTGGCTTTAGCTTCCAAGATGCTAACGACCAGTTGTTTATGCCCACTATCTTAGAAGATGTTACCTTTGGGCCCCGCAATTATGGTGTGCCACCAGCAGTAGCAATTGATCAAGCGCGCCAGTTGTTAGCTGATTTTGGTCTAGAAGCCTACACCAACCGTTCTGCTCATGAACTTTCTGGTGGGCAAAGACGCCTAGCTGCTCTAGCGTCAATTTTAGCCTTAGAGCCTGCTATTTTAATTTTAGATGAGCCAACTAACGGTCTTGATCCAGCGTGGCGTCGTCACTTGGCACAAGTGTTATTAAATTTGCCAGTACAGGTCATGTTAATTGCCTCCCATGACCTAAATTGGTTGGGTAAAGTTACTCAACGCGCTCTAGTGCTTTCTGGTGGACGCATTCCTATAGACCAAGAAATTCAGCCACTTTTGCAAGATGGCGAGACTTTGGATAGGTTAGGTTTGCCGATAGGTTGGTAATTCTGTCATGACTTACGCATAAAGTTGTCTGTTGAGACTGTGCCGCCCGTCTAGAAAGGATGCAACTGGCGAATGGTTGGTCTGGCTTCTTTATGCCGGGGAACGCGTGCACCGGACTGGTTTACCGCTTTGCGTCTACGCGCTTGCAAAATCAGCTTTTGTTATCAACGTCACCTCATTCATAGAGAACCTTAAGACATTTGTGACGAACGGGTTGAGGCTTCTTCTTAACGTGACCTCATCCATAGAGAACCTTAAGACATTTGTGACAAACGCGTTAAGGTTTCTTATTAACGTCACCTCATTTATAGAGAACCTTAAAGCATTTGTGACGAACGGGTTAAGGTTTCTTATTAACGTTACCTCATTCATCGAAAGCGACAGGAAACTCCATCTCCTTGTGGGTAGGCGAGGTTGCTCTCTCCGTCGCTTGGGGCATTGGGGAGGCAGTGCGTTGCCGAAAGGGTTCCCCGACTTGTAGCAACTGCCGTCATTGGGCATTGGTAACTTCTTCCCCATTCCCCATGCCCAAAAACTCTGATCCGTGGGTGGAGTTTTTTATAGAGCAATGCAATATGATACTACCGTCATGGCGCATAGGAAAAATTGCTCTTCCCAATATCCAATTGCCAATTTTTTCAACATCCAAATGACAATGTGATTAAAGTATCCAATTACGTTCACTACTCAACACGATTACTGATTTTTTGGATACTATTGTTTGGATTTTATTGCTGGTGGGATATTAATGTTTATTTTGCGTAAGTATATCGTTATTTTTCCTGTGAGTCTGACTATCGCTTTGTTGGTTAATAGTTGCAACGAAACTAAAGTTTCTCAGTGTCAGCGACTAATTCAGGTGGTGAATGAAGGTGATTCTCTGATAGATAAAAATAAAGGACAGCAGGTGATCACAAGCTGGCAACTGTCTAAAGATTTAGAAGCTTTTGCTAAATCAATAGAAGAACTAAACTTAAATGATCCAAAGTTAAAATCATTCCAGAGTCGTTTTGCTAAAGTATATAAGTCTCTCAGCCAAGCGATCGCCAAAGCAGCTAAGGGTTTGTCCTTAGCTAAAACAGCCGACGCCTCGCCAGCCGGCAGAGCAAAACTGCAACAAGCCAGAACAGAAATCGATACGGCGTTGACAGCAGCAGCCAAATCTGCCGGCAAGGATTCTGATACTTTAGTGAATGAACTCAATAAGTACTGTAGCCAACAAGAATAACCTTGAGATGGCAGAGGGCATGGGGCATGGGGCATAGGAGAATAATTAATAGCTAGCTTTGAGAAAATTGGTATTACAAGTACAAATCCTGTACCTTCCTTTTTTTCCCCAATCCCCAATCCCCAATGCCCGATGCCCAATCCCCAATGCCCAAAATGCTGCAAATTACTCAAGCGGGATTTAGACGTAGGTTAACCAGCGCGATCGCGCTACCGATTATCCTGCTGTTGTTATTGTCAGGAGTCTCGATCTGGCAAATTACTCGCCTGCTTTCAGCTATACAATGGGTTGACCATACCGATCAAGTGATTGCCCAGGCAAATCAGTTGCAAAAACTGCTGCTTGATCTGGAAACTGGAGTACGGGGTTATCAGATTTCAGGCGATCCAGAATTTTTAGAACCTTATCGGCAAGCTAACTCCCGCATTAACACTGCTTTTGATGAGTTGGGCAATTTAGTTTTAGATAATCCTCAACAGAGTCAACGCTTAATAAAAATCCAGACAGAGCAAACGGTTTGGCATCGTTCTATTGCTCAAGCGATCGCCCGCAAACAACGTGGCGAGGTTGAACCACTATCAGGAATTAAGTATCGCAAACAAATAATGGACGCGATACGTCAACAAATTGCTGATTTTATCGCCACCGAAAGGCAGCTAATTAGCCAACGTATTCAAACAGCCCAGCAGACAACCCAGCGAGTTATGATGACCAGCGTCATCTTATCGTTGGGAATTGGCAGCTTCCTTGCCTACTTTACCTCGTGGCAGCTTTCAACAGTGTCTAAAAGTTATGAGAATGCTCTCTCAACTGCCCAAGCGCAGACTGAAAATGCTCAACGTTCTGCCCAACGTCTCACCACCTTACATAACATTGACCTGGCAATTTTAGCAGCCGAGTCGATCAAGTCTCTTGTAGAAAATGCTTTGAGCCAATTGCGTCAGTTAGTACCTTACCAACAGGCATTTATTGCGCTGTTCGATTTTGAAGCACAAACCAGCCAGATTATAGCCGGCAACAGCACAACTGGAGAATTGCATCCTCCTGAAGGTACTCAGATGGCACTAGCAGACTTTGCACCTGAGCAAATTTTGCAGCCAGGTATTCGTTATGTAGAAGATTTGACCATAGCTAACTCTTATCCGCCTGTCTTAGTACAGCTGCGCTTAGAAGGAATTCGCTGTTGTCTTTGTATTCCCATGCTGGTTGAACAAAAGTTGCTTGGGGAACTCAACCTAGCTACTACTGAGATCGCCGCTTTTAATAACGAAGCCCAGGAAATTGTTAGTGATGTCGCCGCTCAATTAGCGATCGCTATTCAACAATCTCTACTACGCGAGCATCTTCAAAGGTACGCCCTAGAGTTAGAGCAGCGCGTTACCAAACGTACCGCTGATTTGCAAGCAGCCAATCAAGAACTAGAAGCTTTTACTTACTCCATTTCCCATGATTTACGAGCGCCATTACGCACTATGCAGGGCTTTGCTCAGGCATTGCAAGAAGACTACGGTAACTTATTAGACTCAGCTGGGCAAGAATATCTTCATTACATAACTGAGGGTGCTGTACAAATGGACACCCTGATTTCTGATTTACTAGCATACAGTCGCCTTAACCGTGTAGAAATTCAACTCCAACCAGTAGATTTAACCAATGTTGTGCAAGAAGCTTTAAAGCAACTTAAGACTCAAATTCAAGAGCAGCAAGCAGAGATAACAGTAGCAGCTTCCCTACCCCAAGTTATGGCTCACCGCGCTACACTCATCCAAGTTGTGATTAATTTAATCAGTAATGCCATAAAATTCGTGGCTCCAGGAATACAGCCAAAAGTGCAAATTTATGCAGAGGAACAACAAGATTGGATACACTTATGGGTGATAGATAACGGCATCGGTATTGCACCAGAACATCAAGAGCGGATTTTCCGTGTCTTTGAACGACTGCATGGTGTGGAAACTTACTTTGGTACGGGCATTGGATTAGCCATTGTCCGTAAAAGCATTGAACGCATGGGTGGCCGAGCCGGAGTAGAGTCACAACTTGGTAATGGCAGTCGTTTTTGGATTGCTCTACCAAAAGCTGTTTTCCATTCTCATGCTATAGATAATGACTCAAGCACTCCGCATTCTAGTAATTGATGATAATCCAGGCGATCGCGCTTTGATTATTCGACAGTTACAGCGGCAATTGGCAGACCTCCAGGCACAAGAAATTCGGGATAATTCAGAATTATTAAGCGCAGTAGCAGCCGATCAATTCGATTTGGTTATTACTGACTACCAACTGCACTGGAGTAATGGACTAGAAGTTTTACGAACCATTAAGCAACACTATCCGACTTGCCCAGTAATTATGTTTACGAATACTGGTAGTGAGGAGATTGCCGTTGAAGCCATGAAATCAGGACTAGATGACTACGTACTCAAACAACCTAATAGTTATATTCGTCTTCCTGCTACTGTCCGAGTTGTTCTAGAACGAGCAGAAATCCAACACCGAGCCGCCCTACTGGAAATCCGCCTGCAAAGTTTACTTAACCAATTGAAGGTGGGGGTTTTTCGTTCCAACTCCGGGGGAGATTTGCTGGAGTGCAACAGATCGTTTCTCGACTTATTGCGTGTAGATTCACTGACTCAAGCTCAAGCAATCCTACAGCCGTTATTGCAGGAAAGCTATTTGCAACTAATAAGTTTACCGCCACCTCAGCACCAAGAGCGTGAGATACAGGTACGCCGAGCAGATGGAACGCTCATCTGGACTTTATTGAGTACAACCTTGAGCATGATTGAGAATGAAACAGTAGTTGATGGCTTAATAGAAGATATTATTGCTCGCAAACAGGCTGAAATTGAAAGAACGCAACTTAATGAAACCTTAGAGCAGCGTGTCAGAGAGCGCACCATACAGCTAGAGCAAGCAAATAGTCAGTTAGCAGATACAAATCAAAAATTAGCCGATGCTAATCAAGATTTAGAAGAATTCGCTTACTCAATTTCCCATGATTTACGTGAACCCTTACGCGCCATCTCTGGGTTCAGTTCTATATTATTAACAAATCCAGGTGAACAGTTTGATGCCAAGCGACAAGACTATTTACGCCGAATTGTTGACAGTACCCAGCAAGCAGATAGACTAATTGAAGACTTGCTTAGTTACAGTCGTCTTAGCCGCACGGATATACCTTTACAACCTATAAATCTATCTTTATTAGTACCAGAAATTCTCAGGCAGTTAGAACCAGAATTACAGCAACGTCAGGCAAGAGTGCGAATTGAGGAGCCTTTAGCTGAAGTTATGGGCAACCGCACCATTCTGACTCAAGTTATTACCAATCTGGTAACCAACGCTATTAAATTCGTCCCCCCAGAAGTAAAACCCCAGGTGCGAGTGTGGAGTGAACAACAAGAAAAATTAATCCGTCTTTGGGTAGAAGACAACGGAATTGGCATCGCTAAAGAGTATCACGAGCAAATCTTTAAAGTATTTAATCGCCTACATAGTAATGAAGTGTACCCTGGTACAGGAATTGGTTTAGCTATTGTACGTAAAGGAGTCGAGCGCATGGGAGGGCAAGTCGGTGTAGAATCCGAGTTGGAAAAGGGAAGTCGGTTTTGGATAGAGTTACCAAAAACTACAGATTAAGAATGAGCACAGATCAAGGTACTATTCTGCTGGTAGAAGACAATTCTAAAGATGTCCTTCTGATCAAACGAGCGTTCCACAAAGCTAACATTTGCAATTCACTTCAGGTTGTGAATAATGGCGATGCCGCGGTGTCATATCTATCTGGAGGCGAACCTTATAGCGATCGCACTCTTTACCCCTTGCCTGTGCTAATGTTACTCGATCTCAAATTACCTCGTAGGTCTGGGGCTGAGGTTTTGATGTGGTTACGGCAACAACCAGAACTCAAGCGCTTGCCAGTGGTGGTTCTCACTTCCTCTAAAGAGTATGCCGACGTCAACCTTGTCTATGACTTGGGTGTAAATGCTTACATAGTCAAGCCTTTTGCCTTCAATGATTTATTAGAAATCGTTAAAACCCTGAACCTGCATTGGATTATTTTTAATGAAAAGCCATATATTGGTGCTAACTAATATTTTTCTCTCTTTAATAGAGTATTCTTATCACGTTGTATACCTTAATATAGGCAGGTAGATTGCAGTTTTATGTTACGCATTCTACTGATTGATGACAATTCAAATGACCGTCAGCTGGCGATTTATGCTTTAGAGCAAGAGTTTTCTCACCTGCAAATTCAAGAAATTGGTCAAGCACAAGATTTAGAAAAAGCATTGGAGGCTGGGAAATTTGACTTGGTAATTACCGACTACCAATTGCGCTGGAGTGATGGCTTGACTGTCCTGAAAGCGATTAAAGCTCGCTATCCTGATTGCCCCGTGATCATGTTCACTAGTAGTGGCACGCAGGAAATCGCTGTTGAGGCAATGAAATCTGGGTTGGACGATTATGTAATTAAGTCTGCCAGCCACAGTCTTCGTTTACCCGCAGCTGTTCGCCGTGCCTTGGAACAAGCTGAAGCTCAACGCAAAGTAGCCGGACTAGAGACGCGCTTTCAAACTCTGCTGAATAATTTGAATGTAGGAGTTTATCGCATTAATGCAGATGGAACTTTATTAGAAGGCAATCCAGCATTTTTGCGTTTAGTGGGTTTAAATTACCTGAAGAAAATTCCCGAAACTAAAACCCTTGAATCTTATTTCCAGCCAGAAGATTATGCCGAACTGCTGCACCAATTAAAACAGCATAGCGGAGCTGCTCCTTTGGAGGCTCGTGAAATCCAACTACGACGAGCTGATGGCACAGTGGTTTGGGTACAGCTTAGTCAGACTTTCAATACAGTTGATGGCATCACCACTATTGACGGGTTGATGGAAGACATCACTGAGCGTAAGCAATCTGAGCAAGAATTACGTGACTCGCTGACTCGTGAGCAAAAACTTCGTACTAAAGCTGAAGCACTAGAGCAACGTTCTAGCTTTTTGGCTGAGGCAAGTCGTCTGTTGGTTTCTTCCCTCGACTACCGCACAACATTGGCCCTTGTAGCACGTTTGGCTGTGCCTACTCTCGCCGATTTATGTCTTGTAGATGTCGTTGGCGACAATAACTTGATCAATTTCAGTGAACCAATTGTAGCGGCATCCGACTCAGAAATAGCATCACTGGCGATCGCACTAAGACGACGCTACCCACCGTCTACCAATGCAAATGACGGCTCCCCCAAAGTGTTACGAACTCAACAGCCAGAGTTAGTCACTGAAATTCCTAATTCTTCCGCACTCTCGATTGCCCAAGATGCCAAACATCTGGAGTTTATCGGAAAACTGAACATCACCTCTTACCTAATCGTGCCACTCATAGCACGTGAGCGAAAACTAGGCACAATGACATTTGCTTCAGTACAGACAGAACGTCGCTATGGTCAGGTAGACCTAGAAATATCTCAAGAACTGGCTCAACGAGTTGCCCTTGCTATTGATAACGTTAGACTTTACCAAGATGCACAAAAAGCAAACCAGGTCAAAGACGAGTTTTTAGCAATTGTTTCTCACGAACTTCGCACTCCTCTCAATGCAATGTTGGGATGGGCAAAAATGCTCAGGACTCGGCAATTAGATGCCGCAACTACAGCGAAAGCATTGGAGACTATTGAACGTAACGCTAAACTCCAAAGCAAGCTAATTCATGACATTTTGGACATTTCGCTAGTTACACAGAATAAACTGCATTTGGATCTGCATCCTGTTTACTTGGTTCCCATTGTCAGCGCTGTAATTGAAGATTTGCAACCAATCGCTCAAGAGAAGTCTATCTTTGTTGAGTCAATTCTTGATGCTTCAATAGGTCAAATATTCGGTGATACAGAACGTTTGCAGCAAATTGTGTGGAATTTACTGTCTAATGCCATCAAGTTCACCCCACAGGGCGGACGGGTATTAGTTGAGCTCAAACAAATTAATTCTCAAGCTCAAATCACTGTCAGTGATAACGGACAGGGTATCAGTGCCGACTTTCTCCCCTATGTTTTTGACCTCTTCCGTCAGGCAGATGGCAGCAAAACTAGAACACATAAGGGTTTAGGATTAGGGTTGGCGATCGTTCGACATTTGGTTGAAATTCACAAAGGCAATGTTTTTGCAACTAGTGAGGGGGAAGGAAAGGGAGCTAGCTTTACAGTGCAATTACCTATATATATGCCTAAAAATTTGCAGCCAACTCAGGGCGATCCAGCCAGAACTGAGGTTTTTCCATCGCTTTCTGGCCTACATATACTGGTAGTAGACGATGATGAGGACACTCGTGAAATGCTCACTTTCATCCTTGAGCAATGCGAGGTAAAAGTGATGACGGCAGCATCTGCCGCTGAAGCTTGGCAACTGCTTTCCCAATCGAAACCTGACATATTGCTGTGTGACGTGGGTATGCCAGATGAGGACGGTTACTCGCTAATTCGCAAGGTAAGAAGCTCAGAAGAAAACAGAGAAATGATACCAGCTATTGCTTTAACTGCCTTTGCTAGAAATGAGGATCAACAGGCGGCACTAGCAGCAGGATTCACTAAACATATAGCTAAACCTGTCAACCCTTTTGAGTTAGTCGCAGTTGTTGCAACCCTGGCTCAACGCATTTAAAGCACTGAACATTTATGTAACAGATTTTCCTCTAATAATTTTCTAGTTATACTAGTGGGTTAGCCAGAGTAATTAACAAATGAGACAGTAGTTATTTTGCAATCCAATATAAAATACATAATAATTCCGTAATAATCTCTCAAGAGTCTGTATCAAGTTATAAGAAACACTTAAACTCATCTGGAATCTAAGGAAATAGATTTTCTGGATGAAATGACAAAAACCAAAGTCAAATTTTGGCAGTTTTGTCAACCAATCACTGAAATTAAAATTACAGAGCGAATCCACATCAATCACAGGTATTGCGAGCAACCACCTATGAAAGCGGAATTGATTGAACTAATAGCCAGAGTAGTGCAAGTCTTACGAATCAATATGCGTTGGATGACTTGGAATCTATTTCTAGCTTTTATCCCTTTAGCTTTGAGTGTTTGGCTGTTTCGCACTGGACGCGGACGCTCTTGGGTTTGGTGGCTAGGATTCCTAGTTTTCTATGCTTTTTTACCGAATGCGCCTTATTTGTTGACTGATGTAATTCATCTGATAGATGATATCCGCACAATTCAATCAGTGTGGATAATTACCTTGGTGCTCATTCCGGTTTATCTGCTAGTAATCTTAGGCGGATTTGAAGCTTATGTAATATCTCTAATTAATTTAGGTTACTATTTACACCGAATTGGTAAGAGTCAATGGATTTTATGGGTTGAGTTAATTACCCATGCGCTCTCTGCTGTTGGTATTTACTGGGGACGGTTCTTGCGTTTCAATAGCTGGGATTTTATTACTCAACCAGATGCCTTGCTGACCAAAGGTGTAGAGGAACTTTTTGGTAAACAGCCTTTGGTAATTATTGCGATCACCTTTGTAGTGCTTGTTGTTTTGCACTTAATTATGAAACGAGTGACTTTGGGTTTTGTGCGACAACCACACCCTGATATACCCATAAATTCACAACAAGCGAATTCTAACACCCCCAATACGTAAAAGGGACTGGGGATTAGGGATTAGGGATTAAGGATTAGGTTATCAAACGAAAAATTTTGGTATGAGTTGGAAAAGTTATACCTCAATTAGTTCTTAAGTGCTAAATTTCCCTGAGTATTGCCTATCAAAAGAAAGATGAAACTTTACTCTCCTTGACGTGAAATAAATCCATATCAATGGGTTTTGGCTCCAAATGCCACGATCTGAAAAACAGACTAGATGGTCTAATTTGATGTGTCTAGTCACGTTGCTAGGAGGAATATTATATGCAATCAATTTCTAGAGAAGAAATCAAGCCACTGCTAGAACAGCCAAAGGGAACTTGTATTTCAATTTATATGCCAATACACCCAGCCGGGCCAGAAGTGCGGCAAGACCCGATTCGGTTTAAGAATTTAATTAGGGAAGCAGAAGCGCACCTGACTGATGCCGGTCTTGAACCCGAAGAAGCAACTGCATTGTTGCAAAAAGCCACTGAACTTGATACCCAAGAATTTTGGGAACAATTGGGAGATCTGGGACTGGCAATTTTTATTTCTGAAGATTTTTTTCGTTACTATAGCTTGCCACTCGAATTTCAAGAATTAGTAGTAGTTACAGACAGATTCCATGTCAAGCCACTGCTACCGATTTTAAATGGTAATGGTCGTTTCTACCTTTTAGCTTTGAGCCAACAAGATGTTAGGTTTTTTGAAGGAACACACTACACAATTAACGAGGTAGAGGTAGAAAATCTACCTAAAAGTCTAGATGAAGCTCTCAATCAAGATGCAACTGCTAAAGACGGTCAGTTCCGCATCGCTACACCCAAGGGGGGAACTGCTAATTCTTTTGTACAGCCAGGCTCGTTTCACGGACAGGGAAGTCCAGATAGAGATCAGCACCAAGAACAAATTCGACAATTCTTTTACATCATTGATAAAGCATTGCACGAAAAACTCCGGGAGGAAACAGCACCTTTGGTACTGGCTGGCGTAGAGTATCTCTTACCTTTGTACAGACAGGCAAATAGTTACCAACACTTGATGGAAGAAGGTATCACTGGTAACCACGAAATTCTTAGTAGTCAAGAGTTACATGATCAAGCTTGGCCTATTGTCGAGGCTGAATTTCAAAAGTCACAGCAAGAGTTTTTGGAACGTTTCCAACAACTTTTTGGTGGTGATACAGGCAAAGCCACCAACGATCTCAAACAAATCATCCCAGCAGCTTACTACCAACGAATAGATTCGTTGCTAGTTGCAGTAGGCCAACAGCAATGGGGTTTGTTCGATCCGAGTTCGGAAACCGTGTATTTGCACGAGGAAAAAGAAACTGGTGATGAAGATTTGTTAGATTTGGTTGCTACCCATACTTTACTAAACGGTGGTACTGTCTACGCTGTGCCTCCAGAGCAAATACCTTTTAGTACACCAGTTGCGGCAATTTTCCGATATTGAGGGTTTGGATGGTGTTGTATAAAATAAGGCAGGATATATACAACACCTATCATGACTTCTATTCGTTATTTCATTACTCGCTCTCTGATCGGTTTAGCTCTTTTGGGTACGGCAGCTGTATTAAGCCAAACTGCTACAGCAGAAACAATCACTGGTAAATTAGGCAATGTGCAAGCACAAATATCCTATGACAAACCAGAGGAATATCAGTATAAAAATGTTCGGTTGCAAATTACTCGATCAGGTCAAACTGTTTTAGATCAAAAGCTGCCCCAAGATAGTGAATATGACCGACCTGTGGGGGATTTGTTAGAAGCACCAGAAAATAAATTACCAGTCCTAGACTTGGACGGCAATAAAGAACCAGAAATAATTGCCGATTTTTATACAGGTGGAGCGCACTGCTGTACTTATTCATTAATTTACCGCTATGACAGTAAAACCAAGCAGTACAAGAAGATTCGTCATGAATGGGGTAATGGTGGTTATCGGCTGAGAGATTTAGACAAGGACGGATTGCCAGAGTTTGATAGCCGAGACGATCGCTTTGCTGCTGCTTTTACTGCCTATGCTGCTTCTGGCTACCCATTACAAATTTGGCAGTATCGTCAAGGAAAAATGATTAATGTTACCCGGCGTTATCCCAAACTAATTGCCAATAATGCCACAGAGCTATGGCAAACTTACACTCAGGCACGGCAACAAGGCGATGATGGCAAAGGGTTTTTAGCAGCGTATTTGGCAGACAAATATATGCTAGGTCAGGAACAAGATGGTTGGCAGCGAGTGCAAAAGGCTTACAAAAAAAGCGATCGCTCTCAATACTTCGCCGAATTACGCAAGTTTTTGCGCGAGGCGGGATACAGTAAATGAAGAGTGTTGGGCATTGGGCATTCGGCATTGGGCATTAGGCACTCAGTACTCAAGTTGACGCCGTGCGGCTGCTAAGATGAGGCGTTGTTCCGCACGGGCGATCGCCTGATATGTTCGCTCGAATGCTTCGGGTTCTACAGAAATGGCAGTAATGCCCCATTGTATTAGCGAATCTATGATTTCTGGATAAAGCGCTGGCGCTTGACCGCAGATTGCACAAGGAATCCCCGCCTCTTTTGCCATCTTGATCAGTTGGGAGATCGCACCCATAACTGCTGGATGAAGTTCATTAAATACACTTGCTAGCTGTTTCTGCTCTCGATCTACTCCTAATAGAAGTTGAGTGAGATCGTTTGTACCAATTGAAATGCCAGCTACACCTGCTTTCACATATTCTGGCAGCAAAAACAGCACGCTGGGAACTTCTGCCATAATCCATAGTTGAAACTGCGGCACTTGAGTTAACCCTGCTTGCTCAACTTTTTGCCGACAGAGGGTAAACTCTTCGACGCTACGGACAAAAGGTAACAATAGGTGAACATTGTTGTAACCAGCTTTTTGTACAGTCGCTAAAGCAGTCAGTTCCAACTCAAACACCGCAGGATTTACTAAATAGCTAAAAATCCCACGTTCACCTAGTATGGACTGTGCGGCAGATTGTAGATTATGGGGAAAAGATGGTAACTCATGCGATCGCCAATCCAAAGAGCGATAAAAAACTGGTCGTGGTGCAAAGCCACGAGCAAATTCCATAATCTGCTTTGACCAGCGCTCTAACAATTCTGTTTGCCGTCCACCAGCGATCCAGCTATTAGGGTGTTGCCCCTCTAATATGGTTAACGCCATCAGTTCTGAGCGCAATAAACCTACCCCATCCACAGGCAAGTTTTGCACTTGCTCTATTAAGTTGGGCTGGCTCAAGTTAAGGAGCAGCTCGGTAGCAATCATAGGTTGAGGAAGAGTTAAGGGCAAAGAGACTGTTGGCGGTTTCCAAGACTTGGGGTTAGGAGGTAATGAGGAGATCGGTAAATGCGGGGAATTAAGTTCTAAATTCTCTACTGAACCTAATCTTTGCTGAACTCCTTCTTCAGCTAAATCTGCTCTAATTCGATAAACTTCACCGCGATCGCCATCTATCAGCAGGCGATCGCCAATTTGAATTAAGGTTGTGACATCTGTAGCACTTACTACAGCTGGAATACCCAATTCTCTAGCAAGGATTGCAGCATGACTGGTTAAACCTCCCTGTTCTGTGATAATTCCACCAACTCGTTGTAGCAAAGGTAACCAATTCGGTGTGATTGCCTTTGCTACTAAAATGGCTCCTTGGGGTAGCTGTTCTGGTTGGGATTGGGAATCAGCAATTACATAAGCAGCCGCCGTGACACGACCCCCTGACGCCCCTAACCCCTTGATAATATTTACACTGGGAATTGCAGATTGAGGAGTACTAACTTGCGTTAGGTAGAGCTTGGGGTCTGGCGTTTGTTGAGAGATAGTCCACTCAATGTCAAAACTTGTACCTAGTTCACTCACAAGTTGATTCCCCAAAACAATTACTTGTTGCAGGTATTCTTCTTGTAAAGCGTACTGTTTTTGTTGAATTTCCTCAACTAGGTAGGCAACCAGACCAGCATCATCTATTGCCAGTACTGACTTAGGCATCGGTTGCAAGTAACCAGCATCTGCTGGTTCATCAAGACGATAAGCGAGGATTTTATTACCCAAGTGTCGTTCTAGTACCACCCCAGTTTCCCGCTGGATATAGTAAACATCTGGCAGTACTTCACCGTTAGCGATCGCTATTCCTAATCCCCAAGTAGCTTCGATTTCCCACTTAGAGGTGTGGGCATGAAGTAAGCCACTAGCAATGGCATTTTGAGCAGGTTGCACCAAAATTGCTAAATTAACTTGTTGTAAGTTAATTCCCATTTGCTGCCAATATAGTAGACTTCGGGCACGAAACAACTGGCTCCAAGCGCGCTTTAATCCTAGGGTGATGGCTTCCTCATTACAGCGACAAAAGACTGACTCCAGCAACCCAGATATACTTCCTACCGTTGTAACAGTCGGTACTGTTAGAGTTGGTCGCAAAATTAGATAGCCACTTTTCCATTCTCTAGCTGCTTTGAGAATTGTACTCACCCAGTGTAGTGGCACAGTGGCAGTGATAATTTCCTGACGCAATCGGCCAGCTACTTGTTGAAGTTGACGCCAATTAGCGACATCTAGATGCAACGAAGAATGAGGTAAGTCCGCAACTAATGGCTCTGAACTGTTGAGAGTTTCTAAAAACTGCCGCAAAACTTCCGTTCCAACTACAAAACCAGGTACCACCGGATAGCCACGCTGCATGATTCTGCCTAAGTAAAAGGCTTTGTCTCCTACTTTGGCGTGGTCTTGCAGTTTAATTTGGTCAAGCCAGTAGAGTTTGTCCACTCAATTTGTTGTTATCAGTTGTTATTTGGTAGAAGCATAAAATATCTTGCAATTGGCATGGACTCCTAGTAGGTAGTTGATCGCCTCTAACTGTTAACAGTAATACCCTTTTGCTTTAACGCTTTAGATAAGGAGTAGAGGAGAATGATTTGCTAGCTGGTTTTTAGAAAATTAGTATAAAAGTCTCCAGCATTTATATAAAAACCGACGCCAATCGCCTCTTCTGTTGCAAAGTTGCTACCGCGAACGGGGTTCGTCAGTTACTCATCGGGAGCCAGGGTTTCCGAGGCACTCCGTAGGGTGGCTTCGCCTGGGGTAAATAAGTGCCGCCGCGTAGGAGCTAGCATGGAACCCACGCCTGCTTGCGACTTCTCTGTGCAAGCGACTGGCTCAACTTTGCGTAAAATACCCTGCGAGAAGCAGTCTATCAATCATCTACAAAAACCTTCCATATTTAGGTTTTCGGGGTGTTTTTGAATTGTAATTTTATTTTTGCTGTACTGTGCTATTTAGTGGTTAATTACTAGTTACACTCTATCTTGCTGTAATCTCGCTTGCTTGTAAATCTATAGTTTTTCCTTTATTAATAGCATCTTTCCTACTTAAAAGTTAGTTAGCATCCAATTGTTGAATGTATGGTTAAATCTAGCAACTTGCAGTAAAATGTTAAGATTTAATCATTTTTATAATTTAGATATTCATATAATTTAAATTAAAATTTAACTTTAATATCATGATCGCGTTGGGACTATTTACTAATATTTTATTATCGAAGTCATGCTGATATCTTATTTGGAAAGCAAGCAAAGAAGAAACATTAATAACCTAGTAAAATAAAGTAGATATAAAAATTGCAATTACTTCTACTTAGTTTTAATAAATAGTTTTACTAAGTAACATAGACTATAAAATTATTTATATTAAACTAGGTATTAATAAGTACTCAATATGTTTGCCCAATGTTTCCTGATTGGTTAAATATCATCTTTAGACTTTGCATGGCCTTACTGAGCGGATCTATTATTGGTTTAGAACGGCAACTTAGGCACAAAGCAGCTGGTTTAAGAACTCATATGTTGGTGAGCCTTGGTTCAGCTCTTTTTACTCTCATACCTCTGCATATAGTTGGGCTGGAACCAAGTGCTGATGCTCTCAGCCGCGTGATCCAGGGTATTGCAGCTGGTATAGGATTTCTCGGTGCTGGAGAGATTTTGCGCGAATCTTCTCAGCAGTCACAGCGGCCTGAAATTCACGGATTGACATCAGCAGCGGCTGTTTGGGTTTCAGCCGCTTTAGGAATTGCTGCTGGGTGTGGCTTATGGCAGTTAGGATTAATTGGTGCTTTGCTAACTTTTGTAGTTCTTAATATTTTTAAAAAATTAGAAAAATGGGATTAGGCAATAGTCAAAAGCTAGTACCGCAAGGCGGAATTCAAAATTAGTTTTGAAAAGTTTGCTACGGAGGGAAACCCTCCTTACAACTTTTCGCAAAATTCAAAATAAATACAGCCTAAGCCTTTCATTAATTTGGAATAGGTGGTTTATTTACGCCGCAGTGTACTAGTGGCCATTTAACTGCTCGTTGAACTAATTGAACAATTCTAGCGCCTTGACGAAAATAGCTTCTTCCATTCTGGTTTGCAAAATCAATTTAGCTAAATTTATAAAATCCCAGTTGGTTTCAATATCGTGTTCGATAGTTTTACTAGCTGCATAAAAACAAACATCATCATAATTCAATTCATTGGTAGTACCTGTTTGCAATTTAGATTTTTGATGATCCCAAGAAACAGTTTTACCACGTAAAGTAAATTGAAACCATAATATTTCATCGTCTTTTAATTCAAAAAAAACATCAAAATAAGGTTCTTCACCTTGAAACCAAACTCTGGCTATACCTTCTTGACGAGATTGTTTGAGTATCTTTTGTTCAATACCTCGCAACGATGCGCCTAAAGATGCGATCTCATCTTGCTCTAATATGTAATTTTGTGAAAGCATATCTACAAATTACTGTAACTCAATTCATGACAAACAAAACCAAGTTAATGTAATACGGCAGTAAGTGACTTCAGTAGATTCAACCATAAAAGAAAAATATGTAATTTAATTAAATATTTTTATTAATATAATAATTTATGCTAAAAATTCAAAAAATACATCAATTTGAAAAAATAATGTGACAGATACAAGCCTAGTAACCCAGATGAAATCAGGCTTTCTTAATGAGCGAATTTTAAATTGGTATTACAGGAGTTTTTTGCCATAAATCAAACAATATTTCACAGATATATAGGGCTAACATTTAAGTTTTGAAATGTACGTAGGGACAGCCCTGCGCTCTTACAGGTTTCCCGGCTTAAAGCATCTGGCGTTGGGCATTGCCCACCCTAAACTTAAGCTTCAAGAGTAGGTCATTTTTTCAAAAATAAAACCGGATTTCTATAGCAGTTCTAAATATTTCTTAAACTCTTTATTTGTCCTTGATGCTTTTGGCGGTAACTTGCGGCAAGACAACTTTATAAAACTACATTAAAAAGTCATTTTTGCAAAACAAATAAGATTACTATATATTGATTTATTAAATAACATTTGGCGAGGATATTTCTCCTGATTTCACAAGCAGAATTTGAGAGGAATTCAACCATTGAGAATCAAAAGAACCCAAGTGAGTGGTAGTAATTAGGGTTTGAAAACGGTCTTGAATGGCATCAAGCAATTGATTTTGACGATATGGGTCTAGTTCTGCTAAAACATCATCCAGCAATAGTAATGGTGGCTCTCCTACGACTTCTTCAATTAGTTGCAATTCTGCCAGTTTGAGAGCTAATACTAGGGTTCGTTGCTGACCTTGGGAACCGTATTGACGAGCGGGTGTTTGGTTAATGATTAATTCTACTTCGTCACGATGGGGGCCAACAAGCGTAGTACCTTGACGAAGTTCAGCAATAGCTCGTTGCTGAATTTTTGTTAAAAAAGCTTGCTGCACTTCTTGGGGATAGTTTTGCTCCAAAGGGACATTAGGTGCATACTGAACCTGTAGCATTTCCGTACTGCCACTAATGTTTGAGTGCCAAGTACTAGCAATAGGTGCTAGTCGCTGTATGGCGCGATCGCGCCGTCTAATTACCCGTGTCCCTGTAGTAGCTAACTGTGCATCCCATACAGCTAATTCTTCTGAGTGTTGAGTGCTGAGTGCTGAATCTTGAGTTTGTTTTAAAAAGGCATTACGCTGCCGCAAAACCTGGTTATACTGCTGCAAAATGTGAGCATAAACAGGTTCGAGTTGAATTAAAAGTGTATCTAGCCAGTTGCGACGACCTTCGGGGCCGCCACGTACCAGTTCCAAATCCAAACTGGAAAACTCTACGGCATTCAAAACACCAAGAAAATCCATTTGACGGCGTAAAGACTCGCCATTGAGAGCAACACTGCGACGACCATTACGGCGGAGAGTTAAAGTTAGGTCACTAACACCAGTTTGTCGCTCTAGGGAGGCATTTACTTGGGCTATGGCTTCTCCTTCTTGAACTAAATCGCGATCGCGTGCCATCCGGTGCGATCGCAATGTTGCCAACAACTCCACCGCTTCCAACAAATTTGACTTTCCCTGAGCGTTATTACCTACCAAAATTGTTTTGGCAGCATTAAAGTCCACCTTCTGGTCTTTGTAATTACGAAATTGTCTCAGGTGAATCGATTTGAGGTACATAGTCAAAAGATGAGGAGATGGAGAAGAGGACAAGCAGGCAAGGAAAACGGGAAACGCGGGGAAATTACTCTCCACATATTCCCGATCTCCTTCATTTCCAGCCCTTTCACACAGTCTTTTTGCCAACCAACCGGAAGAATATCTTCTCCAATTCCACCCAAACAAACATCAAGGCACTGAAACCAATACAAACAGCCAACTCTGTACTATCTAACAGGTGAGTACCAAAGAAGTTTCGCAGAGGTGGAACGTAAATTAGCATCAACTGCAAAATTGTGGTGACAACCACAGCTCCCAACACAAAGAGATTGGAGAAAGGATTCATCTCTATAGCCAGCCGATTATTTGAGCGAATAGCTATAGCATGACCCATTTGGGCAATACAAAGAGTTGTAAATACCATAGTCTTCCAAGTCTCAGGATTACGTTGATACCCAGGTGCATGAGTATGGCTATAAGCCCACCACATTAAGGCAATTGAGATAATCGCAAAGATAATACCAATGCGAATCATATAAGAACCCAATCCCCTAGCAAAGATACTTTCACGGGGACTGAAGGGCGGACGCTTCATCACATCTGGCTCAGGAGGTTCTACAGCTAATGCTAGGGCTGGTAAACCGTCTGTTACCAAGTTCATCCAGAGAATTTGCAAAGGTGTCAGGGGAACACCGCCTAACCCGATTAAAGGTGCAGCGGCAATTGTCAGCACTTCGCCGATGTTACTACCTAAAATGTATTTAATAAAACGGCGGATATTGGTGTAAACAACTCTACCTTCCTTGGTAGCGGCGACAATAGTGGCGAAGTTATCATCTAGCAGTACCATGTCACTGGCTTCTTTACTCACATCGGTGCCTGTAATGCCCATAGCAATACCAATGTCAGCTTGTTTAAGTGCTGGGGCATCGTTGACACCATCGCCTGTCATGGCTACAAATCTGCCGCGACGTTGCAAAGCTTTAACAATTCGCAGCTTGTGTTCTGGAGAAACTCTCGCATATATGCTTACCAGGTCAACGTTTTTCTCTAATTCTTCGTCGCTCATCCGCTGCAATTCTTGACCTGTAAGGACGCGAGCGCCTTCCTCTGCTATACCTAAATCAGTTGCGATCGCCTTTGCTGTCAACTGATGGTCACCAGTAATCATCACTGGCCGGATACCAGCTTCCCGACATTCTTGGACTGCTGCTCTCACCTCTGGGCGTGGTGCGTCCAGCATACCCACCAATCCCAACCACACCAACTCTTGCTCTGATGTTTCATCTGAGCCTTCTGGCGGGACTTCCGCGAGGGGTTTGTAGGCAAAACCTAACACCCGCAACCCTTTACTCGCCATTTGGTCGTTTTCTGCAAGAATTTTTTGGCGTTGTTCTTCAGTTAAGGGTGCTGAGTGTGTTCCCAGATAAATTTGACTGCAACGTGCCAAGGTTAACTCTGGCGAACCTTTGGTAAACATTAAGTAATTTTCTGATTGCAAAAAGCCAGCGATCGCAGGGTCAAGCCCTCTCAAAGAAGATTCGCCTGTAGCGACTTCTTCAACTTGAGAAATTACGCTCATGCGCTTGCGTTCTGAAGAAAAGGGAAACTCTGACACTCTGGGTAATTTACTACCCCACTGGTCTTTTTCGATGCCAGCTTTTCCCGCCAGTGTGAGCAATGCGCCTTCGGTGGGGTCGCCTAAAATCGCCCATTCCCCGGTTTCTTTTTGCAGCACAGAATCATTACAAACGGCACAGGCGACCAGCAAAGCTGCGATTTCTGGATACTCATCTACAGAAATTTTTTGTCCATTTAATTGAAAATCGCCTGTGGGAGCATAACCTTCGCCTGTAACGCGAAAAGTAGAATTATTTGTATAAACTGATTGCACCACCATTTTATTCTGAGTCAGTGTGCCTGTTTTATCAGAACAAATGGTAGTTACAGAACCCAAGGTTTCTACCGCTGGTAATTTGCGAATCAAGGCATTGCGGCGCACCATCCGCTGTGTTCCCAGTGCCAGAGTTACGGTGATGACGGCTGGTAGACCTTCAGGTACTACGGCAACTGCCATACTTAAGGAAATTTCTAGGAGTTCTTGGATGTTGCTAAAACCTCGTGCCTGGATGATACCGCCGATGACGACGATTCCTACGAGAATTAAAGAACCGCTGACTAAGACATTGCCTAGTTGAGTCATCCGCTGTTGTAATGGCGTAGGTTCACTTTCCACCGCTTGCAACATGGCAGCAATTTTGCCTAGTTCAGTTTGCATCCCGGTGTTGGTGACTAAAACCTTGCCTCGTCCTTGGACGACTTCCGTTCCTTGAAATACAAGATTGAGGCGATCCCCTAGTGATGTTTCTTCAGGCAAATGCAAAGTTGCCTGTTTATTCACAGCTTCGGCCTCACCAGTTAGTGCCGATTCCCGGATTTGTAAATTAGATTGTTCAATTAAGCGGCCATCAGCGGCTATCTGCACCCCAGCTTCCAGCAGCATTACATCCCCTGGTACTAGTTCCTTGGCTGCTACTTCTACCAGTTTGCGATCGCGGATAACTCGCACTAAGGGAGAAGATAGTTTTTTGAGGGCGGCGAGGGCTTTTTCGGCACGGCTTTCTTGCACATAGCCCAAAATGCCATTGAGGATTACAATCGCCATGATAGCGATCGTATCTTTGAATGGTACTTCACCAGGCTTGAGGTTGCCTCCTCGCCAAGCCACTAGGTCTAAAACGCCAGAAATTATGGCTACAGCAATCAGCATCAACAACATGATGTTCTTGAACTGATCTAGCAGAATCTCCCAAGCGCTGCGGCCACCATGTTCTTCTAGTTCGTTGGGGCCGTATTTTTGCAACCGCTGTTCAACTTCTTGGGGTGTTAAGCCACTGTCTGCATTACTATCAAGCAGGTCTAGCGCTTTATCAACTTCTAAACTATGCCAAACGGCGGCACCTTCAGGCAGAGAATTAGCAGACATCGTGTACGTCACAGGAAATGGTTACAAAATTTGATCATAATTTAGTGATGGCTGGAAAACCATCAACTAAAGTTACATTAGGGCTTTTACTAAGCTGTACCAGTGTAAATGTGATTGTTAAGATTTGCCAATTTCTCCTCTATTGGCCTGGATGTCTTATTTCTTACGGAAGAGTTTTTTTGGAACATATTGCACCGATAATTGTAAGCAACACAAGTCTGAAGCTTGGTCACATGGGAAGTACCACAATTTATTCTAGGCGTGCTAAACGGTTACATGAATATGCTTAATATGAGTTTTGCACTCCCCAATATGACCGTTAGCCAGATGTTTGGGCAAAGAACAATTCGACCGCTTAGTGCTGCCGCATTGGGTGGCATTGCTTTCATTAAAGATACACTTATCGCTATTGATACTCTCAAAGGACATCTGCTAGAGATTGATCCAATATCTGATAACAGTAAAATTATCAATCCCCACCAAGTCCAGGAATTTAGCGATGTCACAGGTTTAGCAGTATGGGAAGATAACCTTTGGGTAACCCGTGGCAACAGTGTTTATCGGTGCAAGCTGAATTCTTTAGGTCTAGAGCATTTTGTGACATTGCCTTATCCGGCTGATGGTGTTGCTGTTTGGGAATCAACAGTGTACGTCAGTTGCCAAAAACTAGGCTACATTTTGATTTATGACAGTGACACGCGACGTGAAATTACCAGGTTTTATGCACCTGGGGTCGGAGTAGAAAATTTAGCAGTCAACCAAGATACTCTGTGGGTTAGCGATCGCCTAGAGCAAACAGTCTACTCTATAGACAGGGCCACTGGAGAAATTCGATTCAGTGTGCTGACACCCTTTGACTCGCCCACAGGCATAGCCATACATAAAAATGCTGAAACAGCGAAAGAAAGTCTTTTTGTCGCTTATGCCTCAGAGGAACCTTACATTCGGGATAACCCCAATGCCGATCCTAATCATGAGCTAACCTACCGCGATCGCACTTTTATTCATCCCCTTTACTATCATTACGAGCCAGAGAAACGCTACGCCCTCTCTAACGGCTATCTCATCGAAATGTCCTATGTTGAAGAAATTTCTCCCTTAGAAGAAGTTTATTTAACAGATTTAGAGTGGCGCATAGCCTTACCATCAGAAACTGAGCGCCAAAAGGTGAAACAGGTTGAACCCGTTGGTCTGCCTTTTACAGAAGAAGTAATCGATGGGCAACGGGTAGCAGTATTTAAATTTGATACCCTCACTCCAGGAGAACGCCATATATTTGGTTGGAAAGCACTTTTGGAAGTTCGAGGAATTAAATATCGCCTCACCCCCAGAGATGTAGAAAATATTCCCGAACTATCGCCAGAATTTGAAACTCGCTACTTGGTAGACGATGACGATTTAGCAATGGATACTACCATTGTTCGCCGTGCCTCCCGCGAAGCAGTTGGCTCAGAAACCAATCTGCTGCGGAAAATGTATAGTATCCGTAATTACGTCTACGATGAGTTGTCTTATGGTATCAAGCCTTACATTGATACGCCAGATATCGTTTTGGAACGAGGTGTTGGTTCCTGTGGTGAATATGTGGGTGTCTTGCTGGCTTTATGCCGTTTGAATGGCATTCCCTGTCGTACTGTAGGTAGGTATAAATGCCCTGCTCATGGTGAACTGCAAGGTGTTCCCCTGCAACCAGACTTTAACCATGTTTGGTTAGAGTTCTACATACCGAATCTTGGCTGGTTGCCAATGGAATCTAACCCTGATGATGTGGGAGATAACGGCCCTTATCCCACGCGCTTTTTTATGGGTTTATGCTGGTATCACATCGAAATTGGCAAGGGTATTTCTTTTGAAACATTGAGCAGTAAAGGTGTACGTTTCACTAAAGAAGATATCCCTCTTGGCGACCTGGCAATTAATCATATTCGGTTCACAATTCTTGAAGAATTACCACCTTTTTGATTAAGTGCCTTGAAAATGGGCATGGGGGAGGCAGTGCGTTGATGAGGCAGCGCGGTCTTGGGGGTTTCCCCCATGAGCGACTGCCGAAAGGGTTCCCCGGCTTGTAGACACCCGGAGGGTGGCTTCCCGCAGGGTAGCAACTGCCGTCATGGGGCATTGGGCATTGGTAATTTCTTCCCTAGTTAGTGTGGTTATACAATTTCACGAAATGCCTGATACAAATGATTGCTTTTTAATTCTTTCCCCCTGCTGCCTATTTGTATCAATCTTAAAGTGAAACAGTATTACCACCGCAGTTAATGTGGTTACCACACGAAAATTTAATCAAGTTATGACAAGGCAGAAGGAAGGGGAGCAGAGGAGAATAATTAGTAATCAATGTGCCCCATGCCCAATCCCCAATTACCCATTAACTTTTAAAATTGGCAATGGATGTGGTAAAGACGATTTAATCTCGGAAAAATCACAGATTGAGTTAAATGGGCAGAAGCGGCAGTGAGAACCTGGATTTGGCGGAAATATTTTGCTGAAATCACTAGTTTCTTGGTGATATTTTTGTAAATCTTGCTGATGCTTTTGGGCAACGTTAGCTAACTCGAATTCTAAGGATTCTAATTCAGTATTATTAATGCTAATTAGATCAGATTTTTTACAAAGTTCTAGGTTATAAAAGGATGCTACAGCTTCACGTCCAGGGTAAAGATAATGGGCAGCTAGCAGGTAAACTAATGCCTGTCGCTGGTCAAAAGTAGCTTTACCAGTTTTAAAATCTACAATATGCAAAATACGATGATCAGAATCAGTAAAAACGCAGTCCATTGCTGCATATAAACGGAAGCAATAATCATCTTGGTCAATTAAAATTGGTTTGGGAAAGCCCTCGTCGCCCGGAGTTAATTGAATGATGTGTTTATCTGAGAGCAACGGAGCATTATGATATTTTTGCAAAATTTGCAACACGCGCTGTTGAACTTCATCCGATGAGTGGCTTAATTGCAGTAGCTTGGCAACTTTTTCTACACCGTCTGATTGATTTAATAGATGTGTATGATGATGAAATTCATAAACGCCTTTTTGAGCGAGTATACCAATCCGCTGGGGTGCAGTTGCCTTGGCTAATAGCGCTTTAACTTGGGGTTCATGCTGACGTGCTTTGACAAACCCCCGTCTCATCTGGCAATGCCAACGTTCTTGCCCTGTAGCTGGGGCAACTAAAGACCAAAGGTGATAACTGACAAAAGGTCGATCGGGGATTGTCATTGCTAATAGGCAGTGAGAAAAAATACGCTAAAGATACTTGCGGCTACGCACGCTTTGCGGGAAGCTTCCTATAGTAGTGAAGTTGGACGGGAGACAGTGGCAAAAATGAGCAACCGTAGCAATTCCAGCAAAATTAAATTTGGTACGGATGGATGGCGAGGTATTATCGCCGATGATTTTACTTTTCCCAACGTGAGGAAAGTCACAAGGGCGATCGCCAGCTACCTCGAAACGGCCTATAGCAAAGACAGACCAGTACTCGTTGCCTACGATACTCGATTTTTAGCTGACCAGTTTGCCCAAACAGCCGCCCAAGTCCTGGCAGACTTGGGGTGGACGGTTAAAGTTACTGATCGGGATTGCCCCACACCAGTGATTGCATACAACGCCCGTCACCTAAATTCAGCTGGGGCGTTGATGTTTACTGCTAGCCATAATCCTGCACCTTACTGTGGAATAAAATATATTCCTGACTATGCTGGCCCTGCCACTCCAGAGATTACTGATACTATTGTGGCAAATATAGAAAGTGCATCGGATGCTCCGCCCAGTAGTAGCCCATCGGGTTCTATTTCTATTTTCGATCCGAAACCTGATTATCTGCAATTCATCTACACCCTATTTGATGTAGAAAAGATAAAAAGCGCCCAGCTGAAAGTAAAATACGATGCGCTGTATTCTACTTCTCGTGGTTATTTAGATGAAGTTTTGCAACAAAGTGGCGTTCAGTTAGAAAGTTTCCACGCTTGGCGGGATGTGCTATTTGGCGGTGGAATGCCAGAACCCAAAGGTGAACAATTAGTTGAGTTAGTGGAAGCAGTACGCGCCGATCAAGCGGATCTGGGTTTGGCGACAGATGGGGATAGCGATCGCTTTGGGATTGTGGATGAACAAGGCAACGTCCTCACCCCAAACACTGTGCTGCTATTGTTAGCACGTCATTTAATCAAAAATAAAGGCAAAACTGGCGCTATTGTCCGCACAGTAGCTACAACTCACCTGTTAGATAATTTCGCGGCTAAATACGGGCTGCAAATTTATGAAACAGCTGTAGGCTTTAAATACATTGGTGAAAAAATGCGTGAAACTACCGTACTGATTGGTGGAGAAGAATCAGGCGGTTTAAGTATTATCGGGCATATTCCCGAAAAAGACGGTATTTTAGCCGATATGCTAGTAGCAGAAGCGATCGCCTATGAAGGTAAACCTTTAAGTCAGCTAGTCAAAGAAGCGATCGCGGAAGCCGACGGCCCGCTTTACAACAACCGTCTCGACTTACATCTGACCGAATCTCACAAAACCGCAGTCATCGACTCTTTTACAAAAAATCCACCCTCACAAGTTGCAGGAATTAAAGTCAAAGAAGTCGGTCGCAAAGACGGGATTAAGCTCTACTTAGAAGAAGGAAGCTGGGTATTACTCCGTCCTTCTGGTACAGAACCACTGGTACGCGTCTACCTAGAAACTAACTCACAAGAAAAACTCACCCAAATCGCTCAGGAATTAGAGACCGTGATTGCTAATTTAGAAGCAGTGGGAGTTTAAAAACACCTGATCCCCAACTCCTTTTTGCTTGCAAATAGGAAAGCCACATCCAGGGGGGAACTGCCCTCTGGGTGTTTATGCATAATAAGCTATTAAGCATCTAATTTGCAGTTTAGACCGCAGGGGGGCAGGGGAGCAGAGGCGCAGGGGAGAAGGTTTAAGTGATTTATGTACAATTTTAATAATGCAGTTTGTAAGCACAATAGCTTACTAAATATGAAAACTATTGCTAATTTATTGATATCTGTAGTTGTAGCTGTTTGGGTAATGGCGATCGCTATTATCTCAGTACAAAACGCCACACTAGTACGGTTAAAATTCTTTACATTACAATCGATTCAAATACCAGTAGGTTTAGTGCTGGCTTTTTGTGTTTGTGTTGGGTTAATAGGTATAGCAGTGCTGCAACCCCTATGGGGTCTTGCTGATTCTAGGCGGGGTAATTCTCGATTGGATGAAGATGCCGAGTTTTTTGTTGATGATGAAGATTTTTAAGAAATAAATTAACCGCCGATAAACGCTAATAAATATCGATGAATTAATTTGCATTAGTGAGTTTTGCAAAATTTGCTTTTACTTCTTCGTCACTAGCAAAATCTCCTGTTTCGGCTTCAGTAATACCCTTTTTAATTTCCTCAATCTGCCACTGGTGCATCTCCAGATAAGCTTCTATTGCCTTATTCAATATTTAACTGCGATCGCGATTTATTCCTGCGGCAATGGCATCAAGTTTTGCTTTCTGATCGCTATCTATCCGAAATGTTATATTTTCTTTGCTCATAGTCCTGTTCAATCAATTAGTATTGCAAAATATCATACTGGAATTTACTGCAATGTAACGCACGAAGAAGCCCTCAGGCTGGAAGCCTGGGGCTATAATAACGAAGCTTGCCTCCGCAGGCTTTTAGAGTTTTTGGGAAGGCGATCGCTCTACTATAAAATCAAAATGTCCACTCATGATCTGGATCATCAAGAGCAGCGCGGACAGCAGCTAAGTTGGCAAGTTCTTTGAATGGGCTTGATTTAGCAATTTCTGTGATTGTATTTAAGGTAAGAGCTAGTTGATCGTTATTACCAGATGCGATCGCACTATCAACCACAGCAAATAAAGCTCGAAAGTTTTCTGCACGTTCATCAAAAGATTTATCCAAGTAAGCCATCAGCAAATCTCGCTGGGCGTTAATTTTGGTAATTGTTTCTTTTTCCCAAGCATCAATCTCTCGCCGCTTTGTCTGTTCTTGTTCGGCAATTATTTTGTATTCAGAGTAAGCAGAAGAAACTATGTCAACACATTGTGTTTTTTCCAAAGCTGCTATCTCACGCCTTTTAGTTCGTTCTTGCTCTCCAATTTGCTTGTAACTGGAAACAATACCTGCTAAGGATTGTGTGGCTTTAACCGCAGTAGTTATTGTACCAATACTTGGTAAAACCATTGCTAAATACCTCCCAGAGTTTTGTATTGAGTTTGAATGGTTAAAGTAGCATGGTTTAATAGCCCTTCACTATCAAAAATAGGAGTTTTCATAATTTCTGCTAGTGCTTTAATTAAAAGTGCTACCTCTTGAAATTTGCTAGCATCACGGCTGCGATCAAAAGGTTGAGCTTCAAGCTCCTGAAGTGCAGCTTTAGCACGGTTGTTTAAATTACACACTAAATTAGCAAGTTCCACTATTCGCCGTTTAACCTGTAAGAGAAAATCTTGAGCTGCTTCTATATTGGCAATCTCTACGTTGACCTTTGCTTCATACTCCCGCGATTTAGTCAAAGCTTCTTCACCCTTACCCGCAAGTTGAAAACCCCCAACCATCAATGCCGGGCCGAGTGTAATACCTCCCAATACAGCACCACCAACCGCAGCACTACTACCACCCATCCAAGCTAAAGTTGCATTCCAAGCAGCAGCACCACCAAGTTTTGAGATAGCGACTTCAGTAGTCCACAATCCAAAGAACCTGGAAACAGATACTGTACCTACACTTCTTGCTAAGGTAACTGCACCAGCACCTGCTGTTGAGGCCGCAACGGCTGCTGATACACCACCCTTTACCCACTGTTCCGCTTTTATAACTTCTGTTTTGTACTCCTGAATTTGCTGAGGGGAAATGTCTAATCCAGCTACAATTTCCAGATCATTTTGAGAAGCCCTCTGACCAATTCTCTCAATAAAAGCTATGAATTGTGCAATTGTATTCTGCTTGACACGAATCTGCATTTGTCCATAGACCTTCTGCTGACTGGTTGGTAATTTCCCAGGCTGCTTTTAAGTTTTGCAAGCTACTTTCATATTTTTGTTGAGCCTGTTCACCAATTTCCTTTGCCTGCTTCATATTGCCAATACCTTCAGCACCTTTTAGCGCTCCGACGGCTCCAGTAGCCAAAGCAGCAGCACCCAAGAGAATCGGAATCATAAAATACTCCTAATGTAATTAGTAGTTGGTTACTCTTCATCTACGAGTAAGACATAGAAAAAAGCATCCTCTTATACTTATATTTCCCTCAGTAAGCATCTAATCACCATTTAGGAAGCAGAAATTGGAGAATATATTTGGATGCAAGGTAGCGATCGCCTACACATTAGTAACAAGCTAAAAACAAGCGATCGCTTCAAAGTACCCAAACCTGTGAACCATAACAAAACGGTAAAATAAATAGCAGGTCTTTCTTTACAGCAGCATCACAGCTATGACCAAGCTACTTGAGGGGGCGATCGCATGAGTAAAACTACTTTCTCTGAAATCTACAACTTGAGCACATCGGAAAATCAGGTGAAAGGTAATCAAAGTTTTATGAACAAAAACTAGGGACAGAAGGACTGATTATGTCTACTACTGCTCAAGAAATATATAGACAATTTGTAAGTAACCTGTCACCAGATGAACGGTTACGTTTAGCAAATCTGATTCTTAATGATCTAGTTCAGCAAAATTTATCTGTCATTGACTATAGTGATACTTGGACTGAGCAAGATCAGGTTGAGGTAGCATCTTTCTCGTTACAGTATGCAGCTTCGATGTTTCCTGAAAGTCAGGAGATAGCTGAGTGACATTCAATCCTGGTGATGTGGTCACAGTCGATTTCCCAGGTGTCACTGGTATTAAGCGTCGTCCTGCTGTAGTTCTGTCGTCCACTACATATAACACCATCCGTTCTGATGTGATCATCGGACTGATAACTACTCAGACAACCTTACTGGGCGTGACTGACTATGCACTTCAAGATTGGGCAGCGGCAAGCTTGCGGGTTGCGTCTGTTTTCCGAAGTTTTATCGTCACTCTACCCCCTTCTGCTAATTTAGTTTTGATTGGTCATTTGTCCGAAGGTGATTGGAAAGGTGTTCGTGCCTGTGTCAAGATAGCTCTTGCTAATTTGGATGATCTTAACCCATAGCCAATAAGGCGATCGCCTACACATCAGTAGATAAGCTAAAAAATGAGCGATCGCTTAAAAATACCCAAACCTTTGAACCATAACAGAACGGTAAAATAAGTAGCAGGTTTTTTTGACAGCAACATCACAGTATGGCCCAGCTACTTGAAGAGGCGATCGCACGAGTAAAACTACTTCCTGAGAATGAGCAAGATGCTATTGCTGCACTCATCCTGGAAGAACTTGAAGACGAAGCCCGTTGGGACAAAGCATTTGCACAATCTCATGATGTGCTGGCTAAACTTGCAGCTGCGGCTTTGGTTGAAGATCAAGCAGGCAAAACCCAAGAGTTAGATCCAGAAACCCTGTGAAATTTTCTTTATAGATATTTCCCTAAATATCAAGCCAATAAACATGAATGCAGCTTTAATTTTGGCAACGAGTCAATGTACAAATTAAAACTGGTTCTCGTTGAGATACGACATACCATAAGGAACAATGTTGTACCCTTACGCAATGTATTCCACGCAAATGTCTTCACTTTTGCGTGCAAATTAATAGATGAATTGGCAACTTCAAGCCAAATTTTCAGGATCTACACCCAACGCCTTTAGCCTTTCTGTTAAAAGTTGCGTCCGCTGTTCTGCCAACAATTGATGCTGTTCTGCTTCCACACGCCGTTGTTGCTCAAAAGTTGCCCATTCTTCTGCTTCTTTAATCCGTTCTTCTGGTGTCAGTAGCCTTTGTCCTTCTTCGTTGTACCAGTACAACCATTCCCGCGCTATACCTTGATAAATTCCCCGTTCTCGCCCAATTCCTAAACCAATCTCTGGTAGCCAAACGGGATTTCCAGACATGAGAATATATTCTCCATCTACTAAGCGATACACTTCCAGATGAGGCTTTTTACGGCGTAGGGGACTATACACAACGTAGTACAAAATTCCTAATTCTTTGGCATAAAATTCTTTCTTGGTGCTATATTCTCCCCGATATGTTGGAGAAACAACCTCTAGCACTAACATTGGCAGCTTATTTTCTTCCCATAAAACGTAACTTAAGCGCAAGTCCTCATCAACAAATCGCTTAACTCCTAAGCTGAGAAAGCCATCAGGGGCAATAGCTGGTTGGTTAGGGTCGTAATAAATACCCATACGAACGCCAAAAAACCAATCCCAATGGTCTGACCAGACCAGAGCGAGCGTGGCTTTCAATAAACTGGGAATCAAATCTTGTAGTTCATTATCCACGGGTATGTCGTCAGAGTCGAGTAGCTCTTCGGAAGATGGCAAGCAATGTAGCGGATTGTAGTTTAACATGAGGATTTTTGCTAGATTTAAATTCTAGATAGATTGTAAGAATAAATTAATACGCATAAATATCTACTAGTGAAACGGTATTATGTCAATTCTCTAAAGTTCGGCAGCAAATTCAAACTTCAATTCCCAGATGCTGTTGTAATTTCGTAATTACGAATTATGAATTACGAATTACGAATTGGTATTAGATATCGATATCAATTACAATCCATCCTACCTGCAATAAAAAAAGGGCAGGTATAAAAACTGCCCTCAAAATAGTACTAATTTAACCTATCAATCTCTACCTAATTACCAATTTCCGGCGCAATCAAGGAAACTTTTGGTGCTTCTTTTTGCTGTGCCAACGTTGGCACTGAATCACGCAACCTCGCCGTCAGTTGTACAGTTGTAGCGTCATACATCTGAGTCAGCAACTTCGGATAGAAACCAATACCAATAATTGGGACTAACAAACAGGCGATGATAAACACTTCACGGGGTTCAGCATCTATCAGTGCTTGGTGAGAAACTAATTCTTCGTTCTCTTGACCGTAGAAAATTTCCCGCAACATCGATAGCAGATAAATAGGAGTTAAAATTACTCCGACTGCCATTAAGAAAACTACGATGACTTTGAATGTCGGATTATAAGCATCGCTAGTAGCAAAGCCTACAAACACCATCAACTCTGCTACAAAACCACTCATTCCTGGCAATGCTAAAGAAGCCATCGAACAGGCGGTGAACATAGCGAAAATCTTTTTCATCCTCTTGCCGACACCACCCATTTCATCCAACATTAAGGTGTGTGTCCGGTCGTAAGTCGCGCCTACAAGGAAGAATAAACTTGCCCCTATCAGCCCGTGGGAAACCATTTGCAA
The DNA here is from genome assembly GCF_059505145.1 of Mojavia sp. NCBI lineage: Bacteria > Bacillati > Cyanobacteriota > Cyanophyceae > Nostocales > Nostocaceae > Mojavia > Mojavia sp. The sequence continues at coordinate 73,949 of NZ_JCACKA010000065.1, read as the reverse complement.
TACCGCCCCACTCAATCCCAAATCTGTGAAGGAGGCAATACCAATGGTGACAAAGCCCATATGAGAAATTGAGGAATAGGCAATTTTCCGCTTTAGGTTGCGCTGGGCAAAGGATGTCAGGGCAGCGTAGATAATATTAACTACCCCCAAAACCACCAAGACTGGTGCAAAATAAGCGTGGGCATCCGGGAGCATTTGGGCATTCATCCGAATTAAGGCATAACCGCCCATTTTCAGGAGAATACCTGCTAGTAACATATGTACTGGCGCTGTAGCTTCACCATGGGCATCCGGTAGCCAAGTATGCAAGGGAATAATCGGCAATTTGACGGCGTAGGCGATTAAGAACCCTGCGTATAGTAAAAGTTGGAAATTTAGGGCAAAGTCTTTGAGGGCGAGCGATCGCATATCAAAGGTCACTGTATCGCCGTAAAATCCCATTGTCAGGGCAGACAGCAAAATAAACAACGACCCACCAGCGGTGTATAAAATGAACTTAGTCGCTGCATATTGTCGCTTTTTGCCTCCCCAAATCGACAGCAGAAAGTATATTGGTACTAGTTCCAGTTCCCAGACCAGGAAAAATAACAGCATATCCTGGACGGCGAACACAGCAATCTGACCGCCATACATTGCCAAAATCAAGAAGTAAAATAACTTCGGCTTAAATGTTACCGGCCAGGCTGCTAAAATCGCCAGCGTGGTAATGAATCCAGTCAAAATAATTAAGGGCATCGATAAGCCATCTGCCCCTACTGACCAGTTCAAATCCATTTGTGGTACCCAAGGGTAACTCTCCACCAACTGCAAATCGGGATTCGAGAAATCGTACCCAGTATAAAAAGCGTAAACAATCAGTGCAAAATCTATCAGCCCTACTATGAGGGAATACCAGCGCACTGTTTTGCCGTCTTTATCTGGGATGATGGGAATCAGTAGCGACGCTGCTATCGGCAACAGGATAATCGTCGTCAGCCACGGGAAATTAGCTGTATTCATCGCAATTCATCTGCAATCAAAATCATGTTTGGCAAAAAGTCACTAGCTATTAAGTAACAGCTTTTTGGAGATTTAGTCTCCCTTGTTAGGTTGATTTAATAAAAATAAAGAAAGATGAAGGTAGGTAAATCTATGATCCCGCCTTCATCTCCATACAACATACATTTTGCCTAAACACTAACAACTGAAGCTCACACAAGCCATTATTTACCTAGACAGTGCTGAGTAAAGGTAGCGAGCGTTATAGATGCTGCTAATTCTGATTTTTTTCTTACTCACAACTCAGCACTCAGAACTCAGGACTCAAGACTAAGCACTGAACTTAGGTTATACCAAAGACAATCACTAAGCCCAAAACAGCCCCAAATATAATCAAGGCATAAAATTGGGCGCGACCGTTTTCTAGGTATTTCAAACCTTCGCCACTCACAAGGGTAAAAAAGCCTGTCAGGTTAACAGCACCATCGACAACACGGAAGTCAACTTCCATTACCTGTCTAGCTAGGCGACGCAAGCCGATGACGAAGACACGATGGTAAATGTCATCAAAGTACCACTTGTTGAGGGATAGCTCGTAAAGCGGCTTGATTTGGGCGGCGATCGCTGCTGGGTTAATTTTCCCTTGCAAATACATCAAGGAAGCCAAAGTAATCCCAATCAAAGAAATTCCTACGGAAGCCCCCGCCATAATGTAAAATTCCGTCGAGTTGAACTCGGCGGCTTTTTCTAGGACTTCAGTTAGGGTTTCGCTGGGCGGAAAGATAAACTCCTCGAAATAATTGGCGTAGGGCGTGCCTACTAAACCAATCAAAATCGAAGGGACGGCTAAAAGTGCCAAAGGTAGAGTCATTGTCCACGGAGACTCGTGGGGAGTATCGCTATGATGCCCGTGAGAGTCATGGGAATCATGGTGACTACCAGTCGCAGCCAATTCGCCTTTTTTCATTGCCCCAGGCCCAAAAGTTGGAGCTGGTTCTTCTGACTCCAATTCCAGGATGATTGTAGCTGCTTTTTTGAGCTTGTCCTTGATTTTCTCGTCAGTACCCCGGAATTTGCCTTCAAATGTCATGAAGTACATTCTAAACATATAGAAAGCAGTAATACCGGCAGTTAGCCAGCCAATCATCCACAGAAATGGATTAGCCTCAAAAGCATTCCCCAGAATTTCATCTTTTGACCAGAATCCGGCAAAGGGTGGAATACCAGAAATTGCCAAGCAACCAATCAAGAAGGTAATCCCCGTGACGGGCATATACTTCCGCAGTCCCCCCATCAAGCGCATATCCTGTGCTAATGCTGGGTCGTGACCGACGACTCCTTCCATACCGTGAATCACAGAACCAGAACCTAAGAACAGCATCGCTTTGAAATAAGCGTGAGTCATCAGGTGGAACAATCCAGCAGTGTAGGAACCGACTCCCATCGCCATCACCATATAACCAAGCTGGGAAATGGTGGAGTAAGCCAAGCCCTTTTTGATGTCGTTTTGGGTAATCGCAATGCTGGCCCCCAAAAATGCGGTGAATGCCCCAGTAAAGGCAATGACGTTCATTGCTGCTGGGACGTGTTCAAACACTGGGTACATTCTGGCAATCAGGAAAACACCCGCCGCCACCATCGTTGCTGCGTGAATTAAAGCAGAAATTGGGGTGGGGCCTTCCATTGCGTCCGGTAGCCAGACGTGCAGAGGAAATTGGGCTGATTTTGCAACTGGCCCTAAGAAAACTAAAATCGCCAACAGGACAGCAAGAGAATTGCTTACAGAACCTGATTGTACGAGTTGAGCGAGGCGATCACCCATCACACCGAAATCAAAGCTTCCTGTCGCCCAGAACAGCCCCAGAATGCCGAGTAAAAGACCGAAGTCACCCACGCGGTTGGTCACAAAGGCTTTTTGGCAGGCATCTGCTGCTGACTTGCGATCGTACCAAAAGCCGACCAGCAAGTAGGAACACATCCCCACCAGTTCCCAGAATATATAAACCTGCACTAGGTTGGGACTGACCACCAGACCCAGCATTGAGGAGCCAAACAAACTGAGATAGGCGTAAAACCTCACGTATCCAGGATCGTGAGCCATGTAGCCATCGGTGTAGATCATGACTAACAAGGCTACCGTCGTCACAATCACCAGCATGAGGGCTGTGAGGTGGTCGATTGTGTAGCCCATACTCAGGTGAAAATTACCTGCTGCTGCCCATTCCAAGGTGCGGACATAAGTTGGATGCCCTTGAATTTGGCTCCACAGCAAGGCAAGCGACAGCGCCATCGCTGCTCCCATTAGGGAGATAATCACTACAGCGTTGAGCTGCCGCAGGCGGTTTGTCACCTGATTTAACGAAATTAATCCTAGACCAACCAGCATTGCCCCTAAAAGCGGCAATACAGGAATCAGCCAGGCATATTGATAGATTACTTCCATCACTGACGCGTACTTTTAGGATTCTTGACTAAGTTAGGACAGTGCTGCTGACTATCTTTTGAAAGACTAGGACAGATTTAGCCACCGTTGAGGTCAACTTTCCGTCCACAGGCAACTGTCTGACTCGGAACTGTTAATAATTGTGACACACACCTCTTAGCATAAAATACCCCACTCAAAGACCTTTAGGTGGGGTGTTAAGCTTGGTTTTAGATTTTATCAGCCGAGTCAATACTTCAGAACTTACGCATGAAAACGGAAAAATAATATTTTTGCGTAATTCCTACACTTTAAATGTTGATAGTCAAGAGTTAAAATACTCATAATTAACTATGTTACTGTTGACTTTCTTCAGGATAAACGACATCCTAAGTCTGCTGTTTTAGCGCTACTGTAGGTTATAGATTCCTTACTGTAGCTCAGTTTAATTTCTTCTAAGGCTAGACGTAAATCTTCTCTGCCACGAAAACCCTCCAGACGATGCTGGATGGTGCCATTTTCAATTAACAGTAAAGTTGGCAATGATTTTAGTCGATAAGTGTTAGACAGTTTGAAATTTTGGTCAGCATTAACCCCAACTAATTTAATTTGCTCCCCGCATTGGGCTTTAAATTGCAACAACAGGGGATGGATGATGCGGCACAAGCCACACCAAGGTGCTTCAAAATTAACTAAAACCGGAATAGGAGATTCTAAAACTTCTTGAGTAAATGTCCGCTCACTAACCGACAACACCATGATGCCTCTAGAATTTATAGGGTTTTGATATCAAACTAACTATTAGCAGAAGAAATTGGCAAGCCAGTTGCTGAGACATGGTGGTCTCAGGTACAGATAGTTATACAAAAATTGAGCGCCTTGATTGCAACACTGACAAAAAAGCCACCGTGGATGTCGCGCTGGCTTTTTTGGATGTTCAACTCCTGATAGCCGCTTGCCTTGGTAATTTAGACTGAATCCGTCATTTATTCCCCAAGAAAACTGATTTACCTGCAACTACCAATATAAAATCTCAATCCGACTAAATGCACCCCCACTGACAACTATTTGAATTTATCCTACATTGATTTGGTGACAATTGATAAGCTCATCTTTTCATCTATTGGATAGTATCTGATGATATTGGGGATCACTTAAAATTACCATGGTATCTTACTAGTTGCTTCTAACAACAGGGGGTGCGACCACCAAAGCAAAGCTACAAAAATAGTAACTCCTAAATAGGCAGGGCGGAGAAATTCTTCCCATTTGAGAGATTGACGACCTGCAAAAATAGCTCGAAAAGGAATAATTGAAGTACGCTGTTTAACAACTTCAAAGGCTTCACCATAACGCTGACCCAGACGGCGATCCCCATGCCAAACACCAAACAAGTGATGCAACACCAACCCAATCGAGGTAATCAGGGTAAAGGTAGTACCTAACCAAAGGGTATGGGCAACGCACCAAATTATTTGTCCTACCATTTGGGGATGACGAGTGATGCGAATAATTCCCGTCTCGTAAAGATGGACTTGAGGCTTTTGAATAGCAGCAATTTCTAGTAGATTGAAAGTGGCAGGATACAAAAACAAAAAGGAAATCGCTGACAACACCCAGACTAAGAGCCGGACTCCAGGTACATCTTTCACCTGCCAAAGTTGCAATCCATCATAACGGTGATTAAAAAAGTAAATAATTAATATTACAGCTAATGGCAAGCTGACTAAGGCAAAGGAAATGCGATAAAGCCTTGGGCCAATGTGTTTTTCTGCCCAAGGTCTGAGAGCTGCTCCACCACTGTGAGCGATCGCGAAAACTAATTGTAACCCCAATATGACAAAATGACTGGGGGTTAACCAAGAAATCAGCATCATATACCTATACGTAGGTGAAGTAATTTAAAGAAAACTTAGTTCAGTACAACCAATACCACAAAGTGTTCAAAGGGGAACTTTAGTCAAGATGTTGTGCTACTGTCTTTTTCGAGTAAAGCTTTCAAGTTTAAGATGCAATAAATCGCGCCTAGCTTGCTAGCTGTGAACGCTGATTTCTTGCCAAAGCCGCTCCTTTCTTGTTTGTGGGTTTAGCCTTATGTCTGACCTTCCTTTCACTTTAGATCAGTTACGTATTCTCAAAGCGATCGCCGTAGAAGGGAGCTTCAAGCGCGCCGCTGATAGTCTCTACGTCTCCCAACCTGCCGTCAGCTTGCAAGTGCAAAATTTAGAACGGCAGCTTGATGTACCTTTATTTGACCGTGGAGGACGTCGTGCCCAATTGACCGAAGCTGGGCATCTACTTCTGAGTTACGGTGAAAAAATTCTCAGTCTGTGTCAAGAAACCTGCCGCGCTATTGAGGATTTGCAAAATCTCCAAGGCGGAACTTTAATTGTCGGTGCTTCTCAAACCACCGGCACTTATCTTTTACCTAGAATGATCGGGATGTTTAGACAAAAATATCCGGATGTAGCGGTACAATTGCACGTCCACTCTACTCGTCGGACTGCTTGGAGCGTAGCTAATGGACAAGTTGATCTAGCCATTATTGGCGGCGAAATTCCCGGCGAATTGGCAGAATCTTTAGAAATTCTTCCCTACGCCGAAGATGAATTGGCGCTAATTTTACCTGTCTTTCATCCCTTTGCAAAACTTGAAACCATTCAAAAAGAAGACCTTTATAAACTACAATTCATTGCTCTCGATTCTCAATCGACCATTCGCAAAGTAATTGACCAAGTGCTAGCACGCTGTGAAATTGATACAAGGCGCTTTAAAATCGAAATGGAATTAAATTCCATAGAAGCAATTAAAAATGCTGTGCAATCCGGTTTAGGCGCTGCTTTTGTCTCTACTTCCGCTATAGCGAAAGAGTTACAAATGGGCGTATTGCAATGTGCCCCAATTGAAGGAGTCATTGTCAAGCGCACACTGTGGCTAATTTTTAATCCTAATCGTTATCGATCCAAGGCAGCAGAAGCCTTCAGTCAGGAAATTTTGCCCCAGTTTGCTACCCCTGGATGGAACCAAAATGCGTTAAAATTAGCACAAAAAAACCTAGTAGTAACTACATTGGATGCAGTGACGCCCAACTCCTCTGGCGAAGGCTAGTATTTTATCATAGTCCTAGTCAGTAGGGGCACGGTACTGCCGTGCCCATACACTCGTCATTAGTGGTTCGTCAGGGGCTTTTGGCTTCAAGAACTGACCAAGGACATACCAAAGCAATGGAAGTTTACTGCACTCGTCCACGCTGCCCGCGTCCACAAAACTATTTCGCGGATTTAGATCATCAAACAACGCTAAAAACAGCGCAGCAAAAATACTGTACTAGCTGTGGAATGCCACTCATGCTAGATGGTCGCTATGTGCCAATCAAGCTGTTAGGAAGGGGAGGGTTTGGAGCAGCATTTTTGGCCTATGATCGCCGGATTCCTGGGATGCGTCAATGCGTGGTTAAGCAGTTTCAACCTACGGCAAATTTAACCTCCACTCAAATGCAACTGGCGCAACAGCTATTCGAGCGAGAAGCAGAAGTTTTAGCGCAGTTGGGCAACGAACACGATCAAATTCCTGACTTGTTTGCTTTCTTTCCAATAACAGTTCAGAGCTTGCAACCGGGACAAGAAGACCAGTTTTTTTATTTGGTGCAAGAATATATTAATGGACAAAACCTAGAGGAAGAATTAGTTAAAACAGGCAAATTGTCCGAACAAGACATTTTATTAGTATTACAAGAAATTCTCAAGGTACTCAAGTTTGTCCATGACAGAGGAATTATTCACAGAGATATCAAACCTTCTAACATCATGCGCCGTTATGATGGGAAGCTCTTCCTGCTAGATTTTGGCGCAGTTAAGCAAATTACAAACGCTCCTACTGGTTCTTCCACGGGAATCTATTCTATGGGATTTGCACCGCCTGAGCAGATGGCTGGAGGACAAATATTCCCATCTACAGATTTATATGCCTTGGCTGTAACTGTTTTAACCTTGCTGACGGGTAAGGAAGCAATACAGTTATTTGATACCTATAGCAACCAGTGGAAATGGCGAACACAAGCGAATATTAATCCTCACCTAGCTGATATCTTAGATAAGATGCTCTTACCAGCTGCTAATCAACGCTTTCAGTCAGCCCAACAAGTATTAGATGCACTGGTAGAAAACAATACAGCACAGTTCATACCACCTACACAAATTCCGTCGAAACTCCATGTAAGCGCATCGTCACAAGCCGCGCAAAGCTCTAGTACCGTTATCTCCCCATCATTACCGAATATACGGAGATTTTCTACATGGGAATTATTAGGCGGAGCAGCCTTTAGTGGGTTTGAAGGTGCATTGATCGCGATCGCTGTTTTCAGCCTGATCAATAATCCAATAATCACTCTTAGCGTTTCCTGCGTGATTTTAGGAATCCTGATTTTTGCCCAAACAAAGCGGTGGATTGAAAAGTTAGATTTAATAATTATTCCGGTAATTACTTTTACTATTATCTTTTTTCTACCATTTTTGCGGAGCGAACTTGGCATTCAGCAAGTGGTTATTTTAGCAATTGCCGCAGCCTTGGTAAGCATTGCAGTAACAGCACTATTTCGTATTATTTATAAATTGCTTTCTCTAATTTTGTAACTTTATTGTTTTAGAATGCCATTTTAAAATCATAAACATACAACAAATTTCATATAATCCTGACGGTTTACCATAAATATTTATAACAAAATTGGCTTTTTACTATTGGGCAATCTCAATGTTCCAGCCCAATTCTGCAATTGATTCTCGGTATCTACTTTCGCACCGGAGATAAATTTGTGCTAATTCCCCCATCCGCCATTAAAAATTATCAAGTTAACCTACTGTTAACCTAACAAAGTCCTCAAAATGGGACATTGCGTTTATAGACAAAAATCACAGCAACAACTATGTCACCAAAAAAGGCAACTAATGAAACTGGGATTTTGGTTTTGACTTTAGCGATTACGCTAGGGTTGTTGGGTGGTATATTTTGGTGGTTGACTAACAGATCTGGTGTAATTAATAGTGTTACTAAAAACCCATCTCGCCAGATTTTACAATCGAATGGCGCAATTTTTGACCAAACGCTCAATGTTCCTTCAGGATTATTTAGCTATGGGGGTAGCACTACTTGGGCACCTATCCGCAAAGAAGTAGATCCTAAAATTCAACAGTTTTGGCCTCAGTTTCAATTGCGTTACACTCAACCAACCACGAGTCCCCCTGGATCTGGTAGTGGAATCAAGATGCTGCTGGATAACCAGTTGGCTTTTTCTCAGTCATCTCGCTCCATTAAGGATGAAGAATACGAGAAGGCACAACAACGCGGCTTTAAACTCAAAGAAATTCCTGTAGCGATTGATGGTATTGCGATCGCAGTTAATCCTAGTCTCAAGATTCCCGGTTTAACTTTAGCTCAATTTCAAGATATCTATACAGGTAAGCTTACTAACTGGCAACAGGTGAGTGGCCCAAATTTACCTATCACAGCTTACTCTCGGTCTCTGGAAGAGGGAGGCACAACCCAGTTTTTTGAAGAAAATGTGTTGGGAAAAGAAAAATTTGGTTCCAATGTTAAATTCATCTCCACAACAACTCAAGCTTTAAAAGAAGTAGCGAAGAATCCAGGGGGTATTTATTATGCCTCTGCTCCGGAAGTTGTCGGACAATGTACTGTTAAGCCTTTGCCATTGGGACGAATATCTGACGAACTAATTCCGCCCTATAAAGAGCCTTTTGTTCCCCTGCAAGAGTGTCCACAACGGCGTAACCAAATAAATGCAGCTGCTTTTCAAAAAGGTGAATACCCGATCACTAGGCGATTATTTGTAATTGTTAAACAAAATGAACAAAGCGACCAGCAAGCGGGAGAAGCCTACGCTAACTTCCTACTGACAAATCAAAGTCAGGAATTAATTGCTAAAGCAGGATTTGTCAGAATTCGCTAATAAAGTACTTGTTGTGCAAACTACATTCTCAAATAGTAAACATTTATATTTAGCCAAAATAGGGGCTATCTACTATTTATGTCCCAAAAAAATGAAATTCCTATTCTCGTTTTATCTGTTGTGATAACTGTTGGGCTGATAGCTGGTGGCTTTTGGTGGTTCACAAGAAATCCTACTATTAACCTGAATAAAATTAGTGCTAGCAGCAAAAATACGCCACAAACTCCAACAGCACAAGCTAGCGGCAAAACTTTCGCTGCTGTGCAAAATGTCCCCGTAGGATTATTTAACTACGGAGGTAGCACATCTTGGGCACCAATCCGATTGGCAGTTGACCCAGCAATTCAACTAGCGCGACCAGAGTTTCGGCTGCGATATGTAGAACCCAACAATGCCTCCCCTGGTTCTGGTACTGGCATACAGTCATTAATTGATGGTCAACTAGCTTTTGCACAATCCTCAAGACCATTTCTGGATCAGGAATTAAGCCGTGCCCAGCAGCGCGGGTTTGGTCTTAAACAAATCCCTGTGGCAATTGATGGATTAGCGGTAGCAGTGAATGCCAACCTCAATGTTTCAGGGCTGACTTTAGACCAGATTAAGTTGATTTACACTGGCAAAATTAACAATTGGAGCCAACTGGGTGGCCCCAATATTCCGATCAAGCCATATTCCCGTCGTATCACCGATGGCGGCACAGTAGAACTTTTTGTGCAAGACATTTTGGGTGGTCAACCATTCGGATCTCAAGTAGAGTTTGTCTCTACAACCACCCAAGCCTTACAAAAGTTGGCTGGTAGTCCTGGTGCTATCTATTACGCTTCTGCCCCAGAAGTGGTTCCTCAATGCTCAATAAAACCTTTGCCTTTGGGACGAACGCAAGGGCAATATATTGCTCCCTACCAAGAACCATTTGTCTTGCCTTCTGAATGTCCTGGGAAACGAAACAAGTTGAATATTGAGGCTTTTCAATCGGGTAAATACCCGATTACTCGCAATCTGTTTGTCGTAGTCAAAGAAACTGGCCAAATTGAGGAGCAAGCAGGGGTTGCTTATGCCAAATTACTTTTGACTGAGCAGGGGCAGGAACTGATTACCCAGGCTGGGTTCGTCAAAATTCGCTGACACCTGCTAGTGATGGTAGATTCTGAAGCGTTTTAGCTGGCTCTATTAATCGACTCTGCTGGTAAGCAAATGAGATTATCCCCTTGGGTGAGGATTAAACCACGTTGACGCAACTTGCCCATCAAGCGAGTAACGGTGACACGAGTCGAACCGATCGCACTGCCAATTTGGGCGTGAGTGAGGGGGAAAGGCAAACAATAACCGCGAATCACATCAGGGTCGGTGTCGCTCATTGCAGGCTCCCCATATTCCTCAATCAACAATGTAAGGAATCCTAAGAGCCGATCAATGGTGCGCCGTTGTCCCAAAGCACTCAGCCACAGCAACTTGCGCTGATGCTGGTACCTAAAGGCATCCATGACTTCCCGACGGAAGTGAGGCCAGTTATCTAAATCATGCCAGTACATCCACAGCACAGCAGTTTGGTCAACATGAGCGTAGGCTTGGAGCGTGAACGGTGACTGAGCAACAATTTCAAACGGTTGTCCCGCTCCGACAAAACCCAAGAAGGCTTCTTCTGGGGTTCTATTAATTCGACGAGACGTTAACTGACTGGCAGTGGCGCTAACCTGGGCGGTTCCTACCATACGAATCGCACCCCTTTGCACCAAATATAGCAATCCAGGTCGAGCTGGAATGCGCTCATCTTTGCTGAAGGTGCGGCAGCGGTAGTGTTCTTGAGCCCAATCAAGAATTCGTTGCCAAGTCAAAAAAGGGCGTGATGCCTCTGAAAAGGAGGATGGAGATTGCATAGGTAACAAAGAGCGTTCGGCTGAAGACAAAGACGTCATAAAAAGGTGCAAGGAGTGTCTTTGTGTTGGCGAGGTAGACTTAACGCCTAAAAGCGCCAGCCATCCAAAGCGTAGAAGGCAATTTGCTCTCTACTCTTTTTGTTATACTTCTTACTGTACAATGATGGTAGTAAAGTTTACCCACTATTCATACAATATTCATCAAATTTTATCCTACTCTCATTTTTCTTTATCTAGATTAAACTTATGACTTTGGATAGATGACAGATCATCAAGGTATCTGGAATGAAAGTTTATTTACTAGTAACTACGTGCATAATAAGCTACTAGTTAGTAATTATACAGCAATTAAACAGTTAATATATAGTCATTTATTAAATGTTATAAGTATTTATACTAAAAAACAGGAAATTCAATGCATAAAATATAAAGAATTGCCTCTATATAAAGGTAGAGACAAGAGAAGGATTTTGTATATTACAGGTATAGCCCAGCAGTTAGCAAAATCTCAGAATCAAGAAGCTGTGAAGATTGCCAGTGCGATCGCCTCTGATTTATCGGCGACCTGTGAAGACGTTTTCACTGTTCAAATTGTTCCCCCTGGTTGGATTCATTTGGAATTGACGCACCCAATCTTAGCGGCTTGGTTACAAAATCTCGCTGTTGGTAACTTAGGGGAAGAAGGCGCAATTAGCACAAGAGAAACCAAAATTCACAATCCCCAATCCAAAACTGAAAATCCTTCTAGCTTGTTTATTGTTCAATACGCCCATGCACGCTGCTGCTCGCTACTGCGTTTGGCTGACCGAGAAGGATTAATTCAACTGAGCAAAGGATTTCCTAATACAAGCGAGAACTTTGAGCAGCAAAAACCACTTCTTGGAGCATTGGTGCCAGCTTTTTGGAGTTTAATCTTCCCCAATCCCATACCTTGGCTCAATTGTGAGCACCAACTTAGCCTCAATCATCCAGCAGAGAGGCATCTGATTAGCGACTTAGTGCAAGTAGTAGACGACTTGCACTGCCATACTTTTGCCAGTTCAGTTAACTGGCAAAAAGCAGCACTAGATTTAAGTCAAGCTTTTGAGAGCTTCTGGTGTAATTGCCGTATTTGGGGCGAGGTGAAAATTACCTCACTAGAGTTAGCTCAAGCCAGACTAGGATTGATAATGGTTACTCAGAGGATGTTCCGATTGTTGCTAGAAGAAAAACTGGGCGTATTTGCGCCCTTAGAGTTATAAACTTAGTAGTGTCGTATCTTGTTGAATCCAAGATAAATTCGATAATTTGTAGATACATGTGGATTGAATTGAAATATTTATTTGAGGTTTTGCCATTAATTAATTGCTCATTTCACATCTAACTAAAGAGAGAAATTGTCTCCTCTGTGCCTTATCAGCCCAAACTAGCATATATTATCAGGTTACTAGCTTGGTTCTTTGTTCATAAATATTCTAATAGTAAAATTTGTAACTCTTTAATTAAACACTTTTTTAATCAAAGCAGTTTCAAGAATTCAGTTAGGGTGTTATTACTCAACTCAAGAGCCAATAAATATCTTTAGAGGTAGGAAGTTTTATTGACTTCTCCCAAAAGTCAGAAAAAATCCTTATTTTAGGATTTAATTTTAAAAAACAAATACCTACGTAATTTTGCTATTTAGGTACGTGTCATTCGACAGTAAAGCTTCTGAGGAAAAAATAGAACTTTTTATCACAACTATTGACTCGATTAATCACATCGGCTATATTAGCAGGTGTGTGAGGAGCGAACCAGCAAGGGCACCGAGACGAAACACGGCCAGTCGTCGGTGTCCTTTCTGATTTTATAAAAGGCTGGTTTGCAAGAGTGCTTTTAAGATATTAAAAATTTTTCAATTGCTACTGCGGCTCCATCTTCCTCTACAGTAGGAGCTACCCATTGAGCGATCGCTTGTACTGCATCTGGTGCATTGCCCATGGCTACACCAATGCCAGCGTACTCTAGCATTTCTAAATCATTGAAATTATCGCCAATAGTCATGACGTTGGCTCTTTGTAATCCCAGTAATTCTTCAGCTAAGTAACGCACAGCAGTTCCTTTGTTGACAGAGGCGTTAGTTGCTTCAAAGAATGTAGCAACAGATGTTGTGAGATAAAGTTCAGCAGGTGTATATTGGCGACGCAAATTGCCTAATAAGTTGTCGATTACATCTGTGTCATCACACAAGGCCAAAACTTTTGTTGGTTCATTAGTTAAAACGCGACGTAAATCACCTACGGGAATCGCAGTAATACCAGAACGTTCCGCATAAATTTGAGTTTCTCTAGTTAACTCTCGCACGTAAAGCTGGTCATTAATGTAGAAATGGACAGAGAGGAGTGATCGCAACTGAGGTTGTTCAAAATAATCTAGTAGCTGATGTGCAACTTCTCTAGAAACAGCTAAATGGCGATGAATTTTCTGGGTGGCTGGGTCTTGAATCCAGGCTCCTTGATAGGCTGCTAATGGTAAGACAGAGCTAATTTCTTGGTGAAAGCGCAAAGCAGAGCGATACATCCGACCGGTGGCGATCGCTACTTGAATTCCTCGTGCTTGTGCTGCTGTGATCGCTTGCTTTACAGGTGTGCTTATAGTGTTTGACTGTCCAGAAATTGTGCCATCTATATCTAAAACCAATAGTTTAATACCTTCTGTAGCCATAGCCTGATTGTTAATGGATGCCAAATGAGTAGCAGATGCTGTGTGCATAAAATCCTAAAAGGATGTTTGAACTCCCAGTAAGAGGGTAACAGGCTCTAGGCAATATTGGGAGGTAATTCAGACAAAGTAGATTGATTTTATGAATAATATTGATGAGCCTAGCTAATTCCAAAAAATACTATAATGGATAGAATCTATTCGTTATTAATTAACATTCTTTATTCATTAGTTTTTTTTAATAAAACATCTACATTTACGCAAAAAGCCCGGATTTTAATTGAATCCAGGCTTATATTCATAGAGGAAATCTTAAAATAATCATCAAAAACTGGTAAATTACTACCAGTTTAAAAATGAGTTGGCAACTGAGACTTATACTTGAAAGTTACCATTGCACAAGCAAGTTTATTGGCAAATACAAAGAAATTTACCCATTCTATAAAGCCTATAGGTTAGAAACTTTGTGCCGACTTTTTTTGCTTTGTGTTAGTAAACCCAGCCCTGCAATTAGACCAATCCCAAGTATCGGAGATGATTCAGGTATTGGCTGAGGTAGTTCGTTGTAATTATATGTAACTTCGAGCGATCCTTGAGCAAATGTATTGATTTGAGATGATACGTTACCCGGCCCTATCACCACTGAGCGAGCTATTGCTGTGAACAAAAAGTCTAAATTTGCATTACCGATGAAAGGATTCAAATTATCCAGACCTTTAGTTAAAGTCTTAGTAGTTGAGCCTGTGGTTATCTGTTCTGGAATTGAGATTGTAGAAAAGCCAGCAATTGTGAAATTAGAGGTTTTTGTGGGACTGAGATCGATATTAAACTCATCCTTGAGATTTAAGCTGAGGTTAGTACCATAAGTTTCACCACCAAGAATAATTGTTGTCTTGCTAGAGTTTGGCCCTGTATTTGTTAGTTGTCCATCTGCTTTCAGATCGGCTTGATATTTTATTGTGACACTTTGAAGCTCACCTAGAGATGAATTAAATTGTTTAACACTAAGATTTGTTTCATAATCTGTACGTGCAAAACCTGTAGAAGTAGAAAATGACAGAGAAGCTGCATTAGCTGCTCCAGTTGTAGTGACAATACCTGCTAAGGTCGTAGCAGCAGCTAAAGCATTAAAAATTTTGGAATTCATAGAATAATATTTTCTGAAAAGATGATTGCTAGATTCCTCATTTATTTCTAACTCTAAACTTTTGCTTCTAGGCTTGCTAAATATACTTAAATTTGTATGAATTTTTGATAATGAAGCGGATTTAAAAATACTAAATTTGAAATTGACCATTCCAAGTTAAGTTAAAGAAGCGGAAATTTGTTATTGATAACTAGAAATTAGGTGCAGCAATAAACTGGCTCTCCTACAAAAATTTGAAAGTTTACAACAAAAGGTTTTAGTTTTTTAAATTTTTAATTATGTGGTAGTAGTACTAGTTTTTAAATCCGCACTGAATTTTCAGTGGTCTCTCATAGTTTTTACGGAGATTGTGCCCGAATTTGTTCCACAGGGTTGAATCGTTCTGTGAAGTGCAAGAGCAATTGATATGCTGAAACTGCATCACCATTATCAAACCCCAGCAGAAATCGTACCTAGTACCGGAGTACCAGGATGTAAGCTTCTGGCTAAAATAAGGCTATGTCTCAAACTTCCTCTTCTACAACCGCAACACGCCCCACGTTCATCCTCGTAGATGGGCACTCGCTGGCCTTTCGTTCATACTTTGCTTTTGCCAAAGGACGAGATGGCGGACTACGTACCAAAGCAGGGATTCCTACTAGTGTATGTTTTGGCTTTCTTAAGTCGCTGCTAGAGGTAATGGCAACACAACAGCCACAAGCAATGGCGGTAGCCTTTGATTTAGGTTTGCCAACTTTTCGTCATGAAGCTGACGATACCTACAAAGCCGATCGCCCAGGAACGCCAGAAGACTTTGTTCCTGACTTGAAAAATTTGCACGAGTTACTAGAAGGCTTCAATCTGCCGATTTTTACTGCTCCTGGTTATGAGGCAGATGATGTTTTGGGAACCTTAGCACAAAGAGCAACTGCCGCTGGGTATAAAGTGAAGATTCTCACAGGCGATCGCGATTTATTTCAACTAATCGACCCAGAAAAAGAAATCACTGTTCTGTATTTTAGTCCAGACGCCTGGAAGCGCTCTACATCTAGCATTGTCGAATTTGGTGTAGCAGAAGTTAAAGAAAAACTGGGTATCTTACCTTCGCAAGTTGTTGATTTCAAAGCGCTTTGTGGGGATAAATCTGATAATATTCCTGGAGTCAAGGGAATTGGGGAAAAAACAGCAGTACAGCTACTCAATACCCATAATTCTCTGGAACAGATCTATACCGCATTGAACGATATTAAAGGAGCAACTCAGAAAAAACTGGCAGAAGGTAGAGAAGACGCGCAAAAATCTCGCTACTTGGCAAGTATAGTTCTTGATGTTCCTTTAGAAGTTAACTTAGAAGATTGTAAATTAACAGGGTTTGATGCCAGCATTCTCACACCAATTTTAGAAAAGTTAGAATTAAATAAATTTTTAGGCAAAATTAACGAAATTCAGCAACAGTTTGGTGGCAAAATTGAAGCAGCACCAAAAGCAGAAACTGTTGATACTGAACCCGAATTTGAAGACGCAGACCTTTCATTTTTCAGTTTTTCTGACACACAAGCCGCACAACAGCAACCTGTTTCACAAATTCAACCAAGCATTATTGATACTGAAGCCAAACTCACTAAGTTGGTAAAAGTGTTGCAACAATTTACTAATCCAGAAATACCTGTTGCTTGGGACACAGAGACTAGCGATTTAGAACCACGGGATGCTGATTTAGTAGGAATTGGCTGCTGTTGGGGAACTGAACCAGAGGAATCAGCTTATATTCCCCTTGGCCATAAAACAGGGGAAAATTTAAATAAAGATGTGGCGCTAGCAGCACTACGCCCCATTCTTGAAAGTGCCACTTATCCTAAGACATTTCAGAATGGAAAATTTGACCGCTTAGTTTTCCGTTGTCAAGGAATTAACTTGGCGGGAGTTGTGTTTGATCCGATGCTAGCGAGTTACGTTCTGAATCCAGATACTAGCCATAATTTGAGTGATTTGGCACTGCGATATTTAGGATTATCGCTGCAAAATTATGTGGATTTAGTTCCCAAGGGAAAAACCATTGCTGATATAGATATCTCTGCTGTAACAGATTACTGTTGTTTGCAAGTTTATGCCACATTTCAACTGGTAGCAAAATTGCGTGAGGAACTGGAGAAGTTTCCAGTTTTGGATAAGCTATTGATGGAAGTGGAACAGCCGCTAGAAGAAGTTTTAGCGGAAATGGAATATACAGGTGTCCGCATTGATTCAGCTTACTTAAAAGAACTTTCGCAGCAATTGGAAATAGATTTAGCAAAGCTGGAGGAAAAAGCTACTGAGATAGCTGGAGAAAAATTTAACCTGGGTTCTCCCAAAAAATTGAGCCAGATATTGTTTGAAAAATTAGGATTAAGTACTAAATATTCCCGTAAAATTCAAACAGGTTACTCTACGGATGCAGCAACTTTGGAAAAGCTCCAAGAAATTGATAAAACTGGTTTTGTTGATGCCATCATTGAGTACCGTACTCTATCTAAATTAAAGTCTACTTATGTGGATGCTCTACCAGCATTGGTGCGTCTAGATACCCAGCGAGTTCATACTGATTTTAATCAAACGGCGACATCAACTGGCAGATTATCTTCTTCTAATCCAAATTTACAAAATATCCCCATTCGTACAGCTTTTAGTCGCCAAATTCGGAAAGCATTTTTGCCAGAACCAACCTGGTTAATGGTGGCTGCTGATTACTCGCAAATTGAGTTGCGGATTTTAGCTCATTTGAGTCAAGAGCCAATATTGGTGCAAGCCTATCAGCAAAATGAAGATATTCACACAGTGACAGGAAGGTTGGTGTTTGAGAAAGAAGATATCACATCAGATGAACGAAGGGTGGCGAAAACTATCAATTTTGGTGTGATTTATGGAATGGGTTCTCTAAGATTTTCGCGTTCAACTGGGATAGATAAAGCTGTTGCTAACGAATTTATTAAACGCTTTAACGAACGTTATGCGAAAGTATTCGCATATTTAGAGCGGATGAAAAAAGAAGCGATCGCCCAAGGTTATGTAGAAACTATTCTCGGTCGTCGCCGTTATTTTGATTTTACTATTAACAGTTTACGCAAACTAAAAGGTAGCAAACCAGAAGATATTGACCTAAGTAAATTGAAGAATTTAGGTGCTTATGATGCAGGTTTACTGCGCTCCGCTGCTAATGCACCCATTCAAGGTTCTAGCGCCGATATTATCAAAATTGCAATGGTGAGATTGCATGAGGTCTTATCTAAATATCAGGCGCGTTTGTTGTTGCAAGTTCACGATGAATTAGTATTTGAAGTCCCGCCCGATGAGTGGGAAGAATTACAACCACAAATTAAATCTGTGATGGAAAATGCTGTGCAGTTGAGTGTGCCTTTGATAGTGGATGTGCGTGCGGGTGAAAATTGGATGGAGACGAAGTAAGGCAATCACTCCTACAAACAAAGGGGAGGTAGACAACTAAGCAAGATTCTCCCCCTACTTGTATAATCAATCCTGGTAATCATTGATTCCGACAGAATTTGCGATCGCTATCATCCTGAGGGTATTGCCAAGAATAAGCAAAATGGCTCACTCCCTTCAGCTGAGGAGAAAATTGGCGGAGTGCCTGCATTTGTGCTTCTAGGGATGGACGATTGCTGATCGATGCTCCCCACTTACCCGCTAGAGCTGGAATCACTTGTGTACCTGGTTGCGCCATGCTCAAAACCCGTTGTACTTGCGTCACAATACAACTGGCGTTACCGCAAGCCCCATAAGCCATTGGATGCCATTGTAACGAACTAGGGAACCTATCCCAAGGTTGTAAGCGAGAATCATAACCTTGTCCTAATGTTTGGTTACCATCTGAGAAAAACACCACTCCTGCGGGAATCTTTTGCTGCTTTACTGGGAGAGTCGCTAAGGCTACAAAATCCACGATACCTTGCATCGCATGGGCAACGCAGAGCAGCCACAAATCCCATTGCAAAAGCGGTTGTCTATCGGTGGGAGTCAGGATGGACTTTTGCTGTGGCGCTAAAGTACGACCTTGCCAAAGGGGTTCTCCTTCCTGAGGATAAAGTTGATCTACTTCAGCAATATCTCCTGCGGTTATATATCCCTTACCCAAAAAGCGGCGAATCAAGTCCAATCCTTTGTTATTTTGCGCTCGTTGAAATAAAGCTTGTTGAGTTGCTGAACTATATAACCATAAATCTGTGACTTTGGTAGCGACAGAATTACTTCCTGTTTGTCGTGGATAGCGCACATAGTCAAATAGCAGCCCATCTGGCCGACGGCGCAACACCTCTTGTACCATTTGGTAATAGTCGCGTTTTGCTTGCAAATTGTAGGGGTCAATAAATACTTGAGGACTGTTATCTACAACATATAAGCTCGTCTGACCTTTGCCATTACGGGCGATCGCATCTTCTCTATCTCGACGTTGGGCGTAGGTATAGCCGAAATTGATAGTGAACATCCAGGCATAGACTTTTAAACCGCGTTGTCGCCCTTTTTGAATTGCAGTGGCTAGTAAATCCACTTTTTCTGCCCCTGGGGTACGAATCACAGAAGGCCAAATTGTGGGGTTGGCGGCTGCTGGCAAAAGTACCTGTCCGTCATAAAATACTTCCAAATAAACTTGGTTATAACCACGGTTGACAATTCGATCCATAATTTTATCCAGCACTCCGGGCTGAATATCGCAGGGATACAAACGCAACCACAGTGCCTGAGTTTGTGGCCAAGTGCGACTACGGCATTGCTGTATTTCTTGTGCGTGTTGTTTTAACATCTGTTGGTAGCGCTTCTGGGCATCTTTATTGCCTCTTAGTGCTGAAAGGCGTAACTTTTCTTTTTCATTTGCAACTGTTGGTGATAATTGGCAATATTCCGTTACTTGTGCCTCTGCTGGTTGGTTACCAAAACTGGGAATTAACAGACTACTACTGAAAACGACAGCGAATAGGCGTCGCCAAAATAACATTGATTTTGCAACGTTTAAGGAACGGTTAGACATACTTAAAAGTAGATGAACAAAACAATAGACTTCTGGGAAAAATCAGGTAAAAGTTAAAGGTCAAGGGTAAAAGCAATATAATTCTGCTTTTTCCTTTCTCCTATAATCCTTTGCCTATCCCTTGTAAAAGACACTTGTGTAAGAGGTATAATCATAAACCCCAAATCAAACGACTTAGGGCAATGTGTATCAAATTCTATATTGTAAAAATAGGGGTTTTGGAGCCTAGTTTTGAAAGACTCCTAAACCCCTATTTCTGTTGCCACATTTTTTATTGAGTTAAGTTCGTCTCAATTTTGAGTTGCTTGATTTGTCGTCAATGACAATACTCTGGGATATTATATGTAATTCAAAATTCAAATTCAAAAACTATTTAACTGATTCAAACATACTCGACCAAGTAGTCAAGAGTCTCAAGTTTAGACTCTTGACTTAGCTGCGCGGATAGTTAAGAACCACGCTTTAGCGCTGCCTCTACTTGATTGAACTCTTGTTCTAGGCGATTTTTAAGTTTTTGTGGTACAGGACGATTTGGGTAAGAACTGTAGTGTCCGGCTAGGGAATTTAGAGCTGTTCGCATAGTGGTAAACGAGCTAAGACCAGAAACAGAGTTAGCTCGTTGGTAGCGAGCTGAAAAGTCGTTAATTTTTTGACGCGCTTCTGCTTGAATTGCTGCCTTGTTTGGTGAATCTTGTGATAACTCTAGGACATTTCTCATAATCTGGACTACAGCTAAGGTGTCCTGACGATAATCCCCTGTCAAACTATCCGGACTAGAACAGCCCATTAAGCTGATGGATACAACTAAAACTAGGGCAAGCAGACGCGACCAATAGCGCTTCATAAGCATTTAGTGAAACAACGCATAAATCAACGTCCATCGTATCTTGGATTGGTATCCTGGGGATCAGGAGTAAGGATGAAGGATCAAGGATGATTAGGGAATTTTTCTCTTAGTTTATGGTTCATACTTTCTGATACAGAGTATCTCTTTGCTGGTAAGGTCTTCCTATAGAAGCGATCGCCATTTGTAAAGTTTCTACTTCCATGCATGTACCACCCACAGCACCAGCCATTGTAGTAATATGCTCTTCCATCAATGTGCCACCAATATCGTTACAGCCCCAAACTAAAGCTTCCTTAGCGCCAGCAAGCCCCAGTTTTACCCAACTCGGCTGATGATTAGGAATCCAATTACCTAAGAAAATCCGCGCCACAGCACCCAGTAGTAGGGCATCATTTAAAATTGGTTGATCGCGCCCCACACGACGACGTAAGGGTTTAGGAGCTTCTTGCCCAACAAATGGCAATACAATGAACTCGGTAATTTTCGCTGGATATCCTTGATTGATGGCAGTTTGTTGGAGCGATCGCAATTTTTCTAAATGTCCTATTTGCTGTTCTGGTGTTTCAATATGCCCTGATAGCATCGTGCTAGTAGTATGCAAGCCTAATTTGTGGGCTGTACTAACAATTTCTAGCCAAGTGGCTGTGTCAATCTTCTCTGGACACAGTACCCGCCGCACTTCATCATCTAACACCTCAGCGGCTGTTCCTGGCATTGAGCCTACACCAGCATCTTGTAATGCCGCAATGACATCAGCATACTCAAGTCCATCCACTCTGGCGATAAATTGCACTTCCTGAGGAGAGAATGCGTGTAAGTGTACTTGGGGAAATTCCTGCTTGATGGTTTCCACCAGCTTGAGATAATAAGGCAAAGATTTATCGTTGATTTTCGCCTGTGGATTCAATCCCCCCTGCATACAGATTTCCGTTGCTCCCCGCCGCACTCCATCTGTCGCCTTTTCCAAAATTTGTGCCCAATCTAACCAGTAAGCACCTACATCACCATCATCCCGACGAAATGCACAAAAACTACAGTGCTGCTCACAGATATTAGTAAAGTTAATATTACGGTTAATTACGTAAGTTACCGTATCACTAGCTTGAGTGTGGCGGAGTTTATCAGCTGTCATCCGAATGGCAGCGATCGCCTCTGGGTCTGTTTGCTTTAATAATACCAATCCCTCTGCGAGAGATATATCGTACCCCATCAGAGCACGGTCAAGAATACCATCAACAGTTTTATGCTTCACAGCGCATCAGTGACAACCAGGTTACTCCTACTATTTTGCCAGGAAATCTTGATGAGGCTAAAATCCTAGACACGCATCGCAGACGCAACAGCGTTTATTGGACAACTTTAGAAGAATTTTGATTATAGAAAATATATTTTTATTTTACTACATAATATAGTTCTTTTTAAATTTTATTATTAATACCAAATTTCACAGTTTCAAAAAAATACGTATATCTTACCTAGTCATTGCTAACTATATTTTATAAGCTGGCATAAGTTTAACTGGTAAACTTATGCCAGCTTATCAATAACTAATTACAATGATTTTGCGTAAATAAAAAATTACAATTATCCTTCCATAGTATAAAGCTTTAATAATTGAGATTATTTAAACAAAATAAATGGAGTTCGCTAATAAGAATTTACCAGTTTTTTATTAATTATCAAAATTCCAATAAAAAATAAAAATATTATTTATTGAATCGCAAAACTGTTATCCCAGCCAACTGATTGATTAATCCAAGCTTACTAATCACTAACATGAAAAAGCTTTTTTCTGTAGAAAAATTAGCGCTAATTGTTATTGCGATCGCAATAGTGCTAAGAATGTTGAATTTAGGAAACCGGGAGTTGTGGTATGACGAAGTTTTATCACTACTTCTTTCTAGCGGACAAAAGGGTGCTTACCAAACCCCTGGCGATACACCAGCTGTATTG
Source organism: Mojavia sp. (assembly GCF_059505145.1). Taxonomy (NCBI): domain Bacteria; kingdom Bacillati; phylum Cyanobacteriota; class Cyanophyceae; order Nostocales; family Nostocaceae; genus Mojavia; species Mojavia sp. The sequence continues at coordinate 51,085 of NZ_JCACKA010000065.1, read as the reverse complement.
GCAGAATACACATCCTTGTTGAGCTTACCAATTGAGGCAGGTTTGCGCGAGGTTTTCTCAACCTTTATTCAGCTAATTCGGAGTCTATTAGGAGGAGAACCTCATCCACCACTATTTTTTTTGAGTCAACATTTCTGGCTGCGTCTTTTCGGTAACAGCGAAGCAGCAATGCGGAGCCTAAATACATTATTCAGTATTGCCGCTATAGGCAGCGCCTATGGGTTAGGTAGGGTTTTCATAGGACATCGTGGCGGACTACTCCTGGCTGCACTAATAGGAATTAATCCGTTTTATTTATTCCACTCTCTCAATATTCGGATGTATGCTCCCCTAGTTTTGTGGGTAACACTAAGTGCATGGGCACTGCTGCATCTAATTTATCAGCAGAATACTCAAAGTACCAAAAATCTTCGCAGCCAATTGCTATGGAATAGTCTTTTGATCGGCTCTACTGCTGCTGGCCTACTGACCTTTTATTTATATGTTTATTGGGTGGTTGTTTTAGCAGTCTTAGTAGTTTACCTTGATCGGCAGAATTGGTGGCAGCACGGATTACGTTTGGGGGCAGGAGTTTTATTAACCATTCCTTGGATGCTATGGGGAACCATCAAGCAGCTTCGTAATGCTGATTTAAAACGTTTTGGTGCAGCAAAAGAAGTTGGGTTTGCATGGTTACATCACTTACAGGATATTGCTCAAACTTTGGGTACTAATTTACTTCTAGGAGATTGGGTAACCAGTTTACCTTCCCTGAGCGTGGCCACAGCAGGTTGCTTGGTAATTTTACTACTTTTGACTTGTAGTATCAGCCTTTGGCAAAAAGGTGAGCAAACAAACTTAGGAGTAGCTTTAATATTAGGAATTGTGCCCTTGTTACTAGCCTTAGGAGTAGATATTGCGACTCAAAAATTTACCTTGGGGTTTGGCTGGGGAAGGACTATGATCATTATTCTCCCCGGCTGTTTATTATTGCTGGCTTTATGGGTAGAACGAGCGGTCTCTGTGCAATGGCGTACACCTGTAGCAACTGGTTTATTGCTTTTGTATCTCACTATTAGTATTAGTGATTTTAGTCTACGGCAACGCTCAGTTTTCCATTCAGTTGCCGATTTAATTTTACAAGATGTAAATCAGCCAACCTTAATTGCTCTGAATTCCAAAGCTTGGGGTCATGTTATGCGTTTAGCTTATTATATTCCCTCGAAAGCTCCTGTTAGGCTACTAGCTGACAAGCCTGCAAATCTGGCAACTTCTTTAGAAAAAGTCTTAATAAATGAAGCTGGGCAGTATCCTCGCCTACTCTGGTTAGACAGTAGTGATCCTGTGTGGTCACGTTTGGAAACAGAATCGGAAATAGAAAAGGAAAAACAGAAAATTCAGCAAGTTATATCGTCTCAGTTTCAGCTAATAAATACGCAAAATTTATCTGGCACAATGTCTCTGGATAACTTTACTTTAAGGCTTTACACACCTTCTAGAAACTAGAGTATGATTTTTTGCGAGGTCTGAGGGCTATGGAGTTAATGTTGTCTACATTTTAGCTTTCATGCCACCTTCTCAGGTATTACAGTCAGTATGCCTAAATTAATTTATCTGCGCCAAAATTGCCAATTTTCTGCTAATGTCTGTAATTTTCCGGTACACCCACTGGTGACAAACCAGCGATCGCCCGTAAGTTTTGGCAACGAATCAACTCGATAAAATTTAAACTAGAACGTCCTTCAATTTTTGCTGTCGCCTCAATTGCGGATAATAGATGTTGGGCGGCTTCAGCTTCTGAGTAACCCCGTCGCTGCGCGATTCTAATTGCGGCTGCATCGGCATTTAATTCTACATCTTGAGATTTGTTGGTGCGCCAGATGCGAACTAATGCGATCGCACTTAATCCTGCACCTATTACTACACCCACTACATCAGACTGCGTTGACTCTATTAATCCACCCAACAACCCCAGCAATACCACACCTTGATAAATGTCTGGTTTGAACCACTTCACCCCTATCAACCAGCTAACCATTTGCAACAGCAGCAAGTCTCGTTGTGGTTTTGTCAGGCGGAACCATAAATCGAAATTAATATATATAGGTCGCTCGTGACTCCAGGGTAGCGGAAATGAAGCATCAATTACCTTTGCTTGTTCAGGCTTACTGACGATTTTTGCCGTCATTCGTCCCGAAGCAGGCATTACATCTAACAGACGGCGGATTTCAACGTTTGGCTCCATAATTTAGCTATTAGCCATCATAAGCATAGTAATTAATTATGCAAAAGATAAAGTTTTCATGCTACCTTTTGATTTGTGCGAAATTGTCACAAACTTTGAAGATGAGGGTAATTTAAGTGAAAACCTCTGCAAATTAAGACTTGTAAAAGAGATAGACCAAGCCATCAGAATACTGGTTAAGCAAGTATATAGTGTGACCGGATTCTATAGTATCCACCCGTTTGGCTACAAGTTCAAAACGTTAAAGTTTTGGATAACCATTAAGACTAAAATTTTAACTACATGGACGCTTTTGCTCCCTTCCCACCTGAATGGACGAATCAGGCAATTCATGCTTATAAGTTTTGCTGTCCTAGCTGCAATGCCAGTAGCCTAGAAGCTTTACAAGTTTGGATAAATCGGCGATCGCCTGTAACTACAGAAGAATATCGCCGTAAATGGCAAGAATTTTACAATTGCCACTGTGGTTGTGCATGGTGGGCTTGGAGTAGCGATCGCCCTCCAACGGATCTGTCCACCCAGCAAGATTGTAATCCTACATAGCCTTTTTTGCGTCAGCAAAAGCCCGGTCTATAAGAACGGGCTTTTGCTGATTCATATTGTGACTAACAAGTTAGTAGTAGCACTACTAACTTAGTATGCATTTTAGAAAGTGAAGGTAGTACGGAGAGTACCAACGTAGATAGTGTCGTTAATGTCGTTATGCTCTGGATTGAAAATCACCAACAAGCCAGGGGTAACTTGAATGTTATCCGATACCTGCACCTTGTAGAGACCTTCTAAATGATAAGAAGTGCTGGGATCTGTAGCAATACCAGTACCACCAGTTACTTTAGGTGGTTGACCAAACAGAAGACCCAAAACGTTTCCTTTACTACCCAAGTCTCGCACACCAAGCGAAGCAGCCCAGTATAAAAACTCTGCATCTCTTGCAGCACCAGTTAGGGCATCGGCAGTGGTGTAGCCTACCCAACCACTCAAAGCCAATTTAGGGCTGGGTTGGAAGGTAGCTTGTACACCATAGTGATTGGCTTCAGTACGCGCACCACCAAAGGGGTTATTAGCAAATGCGCTACCTGTTGCTTGGAAGAGGTTGGGAGTAGGTTGATAAGTGCGGGCGTAGCTTAGACCGATGTTAAAGGCTTTGCTAGGTTGGAAAGTTAACTGACCAAAGATGGCATTTTCACCTTCAAATACCCCGTTAGTCGGAGTAGGATTGCTAGCAGTCCTAGCTAGATAAGCTGCACTCAAGCTAAAAGGGCTTTGATTAGGATTGAAGGTCACAGTCACACCAGCACCACCGGCACCTTGGCGATAGATAGGGCTGAAACGACCATAGCGGGATATAGAACCCCTACCAGAACTGGCAAAGTCTGGGTTAAAGGTGTTGACGTTCTCGTATAACTCAGCATTATTAGCGTCAACCTTGATACGTATTGCGTCACTCAGGTTAAAAGCGTAGTTAATTTTATCAATTTCAACGCTGTTGTTAACGCCCCCATCAAAGCTCAAGCGGGTCATGTTTGTACCAGTTACACCAGCGTTGGAGAGTGTATTTGCTGCTTGCAACCGGATTTGTAATTGGTCTTTACCTGTAAAGCTACTAAGCAAGCTCAAACGAACCCGGTCAGAAAAGACAGTGTTGGCATCTAAGTCAGCACCGCCAACTCTCGTATCACCGAAAGGTTCAGATATGTTGAAAATTACTTCCCCAGACAGCTTGGTTGTTGTAGAGAATTGATTAGCTTCTAGTTCAGCAGTACGAGCTTCTAAAGAATCCACACGACCCCGTAGGGTAGCTAATTCAGCAGAAAATTCTTCTTGTAAACGCTGTAGGGTAGCAAGGTCTTGTTTAGTTACCAAGTCAGCGGTAGCTGTCGCAATTAGTTCGTTAACTCTATCTAAGCAAGCGTTCAAACCTGCGGCAAATTCGTAACGAGTCAAAGCACGGTTGCCCCGGTAAGTTCCATTGGGATAACCTGCTATACAGCCATAGCGTTCAACTAAAGATTGCAAAGCTTGGAATGCCCAATCTGTAGGCTGCACATCCGAAAATTGCGAAACGGATGTAACTTGTTCCATGCTGTTAGATTCTTGTGACAACTCGGTAACAGCAGTTATCGGTTCTTCGGCTTCAGCAGCCAAGGCGCTATTACTAGCAAAAAAGGTCGCAGCAACAATAACTGGACTGACCTTGATAAGATCCCAGAATGCTTTTTTCATAATCTTACTCTCGCTCACACCTAACTAATTCACTCCAAAGCATAATTCCCAAAAAATTTTATTTTTAAGGAATTTACTTATTAATCTGGTAAGTATAATACCAAATTCTCTTGTTAATTTACCATTCAACTACCATGATTTTAAATGAATTTATAGTTATTTAATTCGCTAAATAAAGAATAATAAGGCGTTTATAACGTAAAAGACTTCCTTCTTCTTCAAATTGCTGGAGAAGACGAGTTACAGTTACTCTTGTTATATTTAACACTTCTGCAATTTCTTGATGGGTGAGAGTTATGTCAACCAGCCTACCCTGTTCTACATCACGACCGAATTTTCCACTTAACCAAACCAAAAAATGCCACAAACGTAGCGAAGTTGGTTTACGATGTACTATGCTTAAAAGCTCTTCAGATTGCTGAATGTGGGATAACAAAGCATTGATATCTTGATACCAAAGCTGAGGTGGTAAAATGCTCACTTCCACACTCGTCAAACATTCAATTTGATAAGGTTTGACTCTAGACAAAGGATATCCAATTATATCACCTGGCCCCCAATAGCCTAAAGTGATAAATGTTCCCTCTTCACTCCAAGTTAAACTACGAACTGCTCCACGCTCAATACGCCACAGTACGTCATTACGTGGTGGCATTACTTCCCTACGAGGGAATAGTCGTTGGGGTAACTGTTCATTAATAGTAGATTTATTTGATGTAACAGAGGATTTTAGAATACTACTTGTGTAATACATCACAAATGTTTTTTTAGGAAGCAATGTTTGATTGAAAACCTATTCAATCTACAATATTCGCTTTATTAAATCGTAAGATTTTTTAAATGATTATCTTAGTAATCTTATTCGTAATTAATTGCATATTTTATCTTTAATATGAACTCACAGCAGATATAAAATGATATTTTTTATAGGTTTTAAAAATACTTAAAAAACAATGAATAAAACTATAAACATAATGAATACTGCTGATTAAATTACTATAATAAAATGCAATTATATTATTTTTTAACTACTAAAAACGAAAATAATGTTCGGTAGTAAACTTAAAAAAATGCTTGTAGCCATTACACCAATTTTTCACTAAACATCGCTAGCATTAATAGCAAGACTATATAAATAATGGGAGCTTGGCAAAGTATGACAGAATCATTTACCAATAATTCTATGTTGATATTCCAACATTACCTCCTACCAATATTAATAATTGGCGCTTATAATAAATATTAGTTTTCTTTATTACAGCGTAACCATTATTAAGTAAATAAGTAAAGTAGAAGACGATTTTTATACTGTCTTCGTTTACTTTAATGGTCAAAGTTTAAGAACAGGTAAGCTTTTAGTGAAATGTATGTTAGATTACTAATTTTTAAATACTTAAGACTTTAGTAGTATATAGACTTGTTTTTTACCAAAAAATAGAGGAATAAAGCTCTAACCCCAATTCTGTCTGAAGTTTAAATGTTACCTTTGATTTTTATTCATTCAGGTCATAGACGAGCAATAAATACTTAATGTAAAGTATTTATTATTACATAATTAGGTAAAGCACAAATAAGATGGGGACTGGCAAATAAGATGATTGCCAATCCCTGATTTTTCTGGTTCCCAAGCCATAATTAGGATCGTTGACCAGTAACGATATACGCCACTCTTTGGCCAATATTAGTAGCATGATCTGCCATGCGTTCCAGGTAACGGATTGCCAGTGCCAACAGAACAATTGGCTCGACCACACCTGGAACATCCTTTTGGAAAGCTAAAGTCTGATAAAGACGCTCATAGGCATTGTCTACAGCATCATCCAGATGCTTAATACTTCGTCCACTTGCTTCATCCAAATCTGCTAAAGCTACTAAGCTAGTTGCTAGCATAGCCTGAGCATGATGGGACATAACTGCAATTTCTGGTAAAGAGGCATGAGGCGGATAAGGAAAGATTTTAATGGCAATGTCAGCTAAATCTTCAGCGTAATCCCCAATTCGCTCCAAATCCCGCACTAGCTGCATAAAAGCGCTCAAACAGCGCAAATCTTGCGGCGTAGGTGCTTGCAGCGTCATAATTGCGGTACAGTCTGACTCTATTTGCCTGTAAAAACGATCAATTTTTTTATCTAATCGGGGAAGTTCCTCTGCTGCTGTTAAATTGCGGGCAAATAACGCTTGGTGGCTGAGACGAAATGATTGTTCGACCAAAGCTCCCATGCGTAGTACATCCCGCTCTAAGCGCCTAATGGCACGTGCCAGATGAGATCCATCAGAACTGGGACTATAAAGGACAGCTTTCACACTTGTAATCTTAAACGTGAAGATATTTTTTTAACTATAATCTTGGCTTGAAGTGTTTGCCATCATTCCAGGGAGTTGAACTTGTATCCAAGCACCACCACTTTCTGGATGGTTCATAGCTTTGATTGAACCACCATGGGCAAGAATAATTTGCCGGACAATTGCCAAACCCAATCCACTGCCAACAACTGCGGTTGTTGAATTACCTTCTTGTACTGGGTAACGAGTTCGTGCTTTATCTCCCCGGTAAAATCGCTCAAAAACATGTGGCAAATCTGCTTCCGAAAAACCAACTCCAGAATCAATAATATTGATTTCCAGATAAGATGAAGCGAGATTGCTCTTGTGATTATTTTTGACCGATAAGATTTTTGCTTGAACTTGAATAGTTGTACAAGGAGGGCTGTATTTAATGCTGTTATCCAGTAAGTTTAAAAAAACTTGATATATGCGCGAACGATCTACTTTAATAAAGAGATTTTCTGCTCCAGAATAGTGAAGATTTAGATGTTGCCGTTGTGCCAGTGGTTCTAAAGTTTCCCACACGCATGTGATCAGCGATCGCACTTCTACAGTTTCAAAATGCAATTGCATGGTTGGGTTGGTTTCCATTTGAGTCAAATCTAACCAGCCTTGTACCAAGTTAATCAGCCGATCGACTTCCTGCATGAGGCGGTCAACCCAACGATTTAAAGGTGGTTCTAAACGGTTTTGTAAAGTTTCCCCAACTAGACGAATCGAAGTCAGTGGTGTTCTGAGTTCATGAGCTAGATCGGAAAAAGAACGATCTCTTACTTGATTCATATCCAGCAGCGGTTGGCGATTTTCTAAAAACACTCCCACTTGGCCTTTAGGTAATGGAAAGCTAGACGCCCGTAGAGCCAGAGGCTTTACCTCTAACATTGCCGCCGCATTCTCACAAGAAGGGTGAAACACCCACTCTTTGACTCGTGGTTGTTGGCAATCACGAGTTTGCTCAATTAAACGGTCAAGTTCATAAGAGCGCACTAACTCCAGTAACAAGCGCACTTGCCCTGGTTGCCACCGTTCCAGATACAATATTTCTCTTGCCTGCTGATTACACCACAGCAACTGATTTTCTTCATCCACCTGCAAATATCCCAGCGGTGCAAAATCCAGCAATTCTTGGTAAGTTTCCAAGGACTGCTGCAAATCTTGCCGCTGCTGCTTCACCATAGCAATTTCCCGGCGCAAGCGAGGAATCATTAGCAGCGCCACCTTGGAAGAGTGAGAATTTAAAGGCTTAAGTACTCGCCCCAGGTAGCGGTTCAGTTGAACCTGTTGCCAAATCCAAAACCCAATGCCTACCGCTAAACCCAGACAAAATCCCAATATGAGCATTTAAGTCATTAGTTGCTTTATAACAACTAAAAACTAACAACTATCCGAAGCAATTAACCAAATCGATAGCCAAAACCTCGTACAGTCACAATGTATTCTGGATGACTAGGGTCTTGTTCTAATTTTTCGCGTAACCAGCGGATGTGAACATCTACAGTCTTGCTATCTCCAACAAAATCTGGCCCCCAAACCTGATCCAGCAATTGCTCCCGTGACCATACCCGGCGAGCGTAACTCATAAATAATTCTAGAAGGCGGAACTCTTTCGGCGACAGACTCACCTCTTGACCGCGAACCAGCACGCGACACTCTTGGGGATTCAAGGTAACATCTTTATATTTTAATATCGGTAGCTGGGGCAAAGTGCTTAAACGTTGGCGACGGAGTAAAGCACGGCAACGAGCCACTAACTCACGCATACTAAAGGGTTTTGTTAGGTAGTCATCTGCTCCCACTTCTAACCCTAGAACACGGTCAGTTTCACTACCTTTAGCACTAAGCATCAAAATTGGTACGGGGTTGCCTTGATGACGTAGTAAGCGGCAAATATCTAGCCCATTGATTTGAGGCAACATCAAATCAAGGATTACCAAATCAAAGGCAAGTTCCCCTGAGTTGGGTTCAGCACTTTTAAGATATTCTACAGCCGATCGCCCATCAGGGGCAGTTACCACGTTATAGCCTTCTTCCTCCAATGCTACAACTAGCATTTCTCGGATGAGTTCTTCATCTTCCACTACTAAAATGCGACTTATTTGTCCTAAGTCTGCTTTGGCGGAAAACTTGGTTGATTCACTGGTATACATTGATATCACAAAACTTTGGGGCTGTACCGCCATCAAGAATAATGATTGGCTCTAATTATTTAACTTCAGTGCATTCACACTTCTATCGTAGAGAGCTACTTCGTAAAAAGTAACCGATATAACAGTACCCAATACATTATAAATCACTGTGGCTACAAGCGGACAAAAGTGTTTTTGACGACTCTATATTTCTCATATTTTTAAGACTTACGCATTCGCAACCAAAAACAAGGCTTGCGATTGCTTCCTTACGGTCGCAATCACAAAATTACGTTACTTTTGCGTAAGTCCTGATTTTGTATAGCTGTAATTCTATCTTGACAGCAGCAGATTAAAATATACCTATTTAGTTAGTAAAAATATTCTATAATATTTGTTACAAAAACTTTACTTAACAAGAAAAAACATTGATGTCGGCTGTTTTTAACATAGTTTAGTATCTTTTAATTCTCTATTTCAGTATTTACATTGAGCTAAAAACTTTTATTTTCAGGCTATTCGGATGTGTGCATTGAGTAAGGCTTGGTATGGCTTGCTACCCCTTAAATCATTTATCAAAAAAGCTATTGAAGGTACTGCTAATGTGAATCCATACCAGGCAATCAAAGAAATTGCTTTAGAACAAGCTAAAAGCCAGGTAAAAAATAAATAAGTTAGTTTTATATCTAAAAATAATGTAGAGACGTGATTTTACTACGTCTCTACAAAGCAGCATAATATTTTTGTCATATTTTATTTAGGCTTAATGCTCTCTTTTAGGTGGGATACCTTTGTTCAAAGGTTGTTTCCGCTCTTTTGTTTGATTTTCTGTAGTTTTTTTGTTGGATGCTTGCGGGGGATTTGGTTTTTGGCTAGACATAATACTAAACCTTGTATTCAATTTATCTATATTTTTATCTACAATACGTGCAGTACAAAGTCCGGAAACTAGCGAAAAATTTACAGCATTTTTTATACCCTGCGGAAACCCTTACGCTTAAAGCAGCCGCCTGGATAGAAGAAATCTTGCGCTGTCTCATCGCTACGCGTTTATGGATGCAAAATCAGGTAGATAAATTTTTTATGATAGTGGAAATCGGCTGTATTCTATTTAATTGAAAAAGCCATAGCTAAAAATACGAATATAAAAAAATAGAGACGTTATAATTTTTACGCCTCTAGAAAAGAGAAAACCCTATATTTTAAAAATTTAAAAATTTGAACAATTAAATTATCAGCAGTTTAACAAACACTAACTTATTTTATTTTGTTGAGTGTTTTATGCCCTGGTTTATTTTTATTTTATTGTTACTTTAGAACCTGAACGCACCAGGTTCAGTTTTTGCTGGCTTGCCCTTGTTGGAGGATTTCGACGAGCTATAGTAACACAATCAATGGTTGTTAACTCTCTACAAGTTGAACTACAAGTGTATAAATTATGAATCCGGAAAATAGAAAAAATAATCGAGGTGTAGTCTAATATATCTGTTGACTCGAAGACAATCCTAATTTCCGGTAAAAGGATGGAGAGGGAACAACATATATATAGTAGCTGCTATTGTCCCCCGCCCCTTGACATTTATACGTTCCCCTTGTTCCGTAATGAGTTTGTAATATTTTCAGATAGGGGAGGCAATATTAGCCAAAGGTAGAAAAATCTAGATTGGGTGGAATATCTTGAATACGCCCAGGCCCGATCGCACGTAATGCTTCTTTAAGGGCAATATCACCAGTATACAAGGCACGTCCAACAATTACACCAGTTACACCTTGTGGTTCCAAAGCTAACAGGCTCAACAAATCAGTAACAGAACTCACTCCCCCAGAAGCAATTACTGGTATGGAAATTGCCGCAGTAAGTTCTCGTAAAGCCTCTAAATTCGGGCCTGTAAGAGTGCCATCACGGTGAATATCGGTATAAATTATGGCTGCTGCTCCCAATTCTTGCATTTGTACAGCTAATTGGGTTGCTAAAACTTCGGAGGTTTCTAACCAACCGCGAGTCGCTACTAATCCGTTACGGGCATCAATGCCAATAATAATCTGTCCGGGAAATTCTTGACAGAGTTGTTGTACTAGCTGGGGTTGTTCTACGGCAATGGTTCCAATAATTGCCCGTTGTACTCCTATATTAAATAATTGCTGCACACTAGTACGATCGCGCAATCCCCCGCCTACTTGGATGGGAACTGATACTGCTTGGGCGATCGCTTCAATTGCCTCTAAGTTTACAACTTTACCTGTTTTTGCACCATCAAGGTCAACTACGTGTAACTTAGAAGCACCCTGATCGACCCACTGTTTAGCAACATCAGCAGGGTTCTCGCTAAAAACTTGCGATCGCTCGTAGTCTCCTTGATAAAGTCGCACGCAGCGGCCTTCTAGTAAATCAATCGCTGGAATTACGTCCATTCACCTCATCCTCAATGCAATCACAAAGCTAGCTATATCTGGGCTTTCTCTGTTTAAGCCTTCATTTTTAATTGCTTCACAGCTTGCCAGAAACCCAGCACAATCAAAATGTTAGAAAGCGTCAAAAAAACTTCCGCACCACCGTGTAGCCAATCGACATTTGCCAAAGACTCTCCATAATGCACTTTGGCATAAATCCCGGCTGGAATGGTGACACCGACAAACACTAGAGTGCCGTAAAATCCATACAGTGCCAGACGTGGCATTTGCTTGCTGCGGCTGATAAACCACAAGAAACCCAAATAAGGAAACAGTGAAAGGGCAAACAGGGCCTCTTTAGATATCATCACTTTGATTTAATAGGTTTTGGCTCAGTAGTATTCATGGCTGTATTCGCAGACTTGGTGGAACGCCAAATCCACACCGCAGCTGCCCAAAGGGTAAAATTACCAACTAAGGTCATGGTAGCTTGAAGTGTTACCAGCCATTCTAAAGATTCGGGATTATCGAAATAGTGCCAGGTGCAAGCACACATAGCGCTGACCAAAGCTGGTAACATGGCGAAGGATAATCCCCACCAAGTCCGATTACCTGTGAGTTCGCCGTAAGTCCAAATTAACCAAATGGCGGCAATCCACTCAATGACACTAGAAACGTGAATAATCCAGGTGGGAATCGAAAGGGCGTGCATAATTAATAGTCAGTTACTCTGTTGTCATTTGTCCCGTGGTCTCCCCACTACTTCATCTTCCCACAAGAAAATTCTGATTTTCTGGGCATTATGCCAGCGATCGCCGCAATCATTTGCGAAAAAACTTGATAAGCTAAAATCCAAACTCCAAAATGAAACCAATGCGGGCGTTATTATCTGGGTATTACGGAAAAGGTAATGGTGGCGACGAAGCTTTGTTAGCAACGCTTTTGCAAATGTTACCACCTCATGTAACGCCTGTGGTTCTTTCTGGTAATCCAGAGGAAACCCGCGATCGCTATGGTGCGGAAACCTGCAATCGCATGGCTTTTACAGCTGTGCTGCAAGCTTTGCGTTCTTGTGATGCTTTTATCTGGGGCGGTGGAAGTTTAATCCAAGATGTTACGAGTAGCATTAGCCCGTTTTATTATGGCGGACTGATGACCTTGGCACAGAAAATGGGTTTGAAAACTGTTGCTTGGGCGCAGGGTATTGGGCCGTTGAAGCGTCCCCAAACTCGTTGGTTGGCACAACACTCCTTCGGACATTGTACCAAAGTTAGTGTACGCGATCGCGCTAGTGCTGCTTTATTATCTGATTGGCAAATTCCTTATATCCTTGCGCCTGATCCGGTTTGGGCGTTAGAAGCTAAACCAGTCCCCGGACTTTGGAATTTACCTGCGCCTAGAGTTGCTGTAACTTTGCGATCGCATCCCCAACTTACAGAAACACGCTTGGCAAATTTAACTCGCGCCTTGGTAGATTTCCAAAAAGCTACGCAAACTTTTATTCTATTGCTGCCATTTCAGAAAAGTGAAGATTTAAGCATTGCCGAAGCAATTCATCCCCAGTTAAAAGATGTTAGCCAAATAATGTGTCTGGAAGATCCGCAACTTTTAAAAGGTGTGTATCGCGGTGTGGAAATGACAATTGGGATGCGTCTGCACAGCTTGATTATGGCAGCGGCTGAAGGATGTCGCTGTTTTGCTCTTAGTTATGATCCCAAGGTAAATCGCCTGATGGAAGATTTGGCTATGCCTGGATGGGATTTGGCAAGTTTACCAGATGACCCTAATGTAATTAGTACAACTTGGATGGAGCATTACGCCAATGGCGATCCCCTATCATCTGAGCAAATACAATCTTTGGTAGATCGAGCTTTGATGCACCGTGAGTTATTAAGTGAAGCGTTAACAGCCTAAATAATTGCTAATTACGAATCGCAAAGGACGCAAAGAGCGCGAAGGATAAAAGATTATGGCAAATCTCAATCGTGCTAATCCAGTCAGCAATCAATTTATGGGTGCAGTTCGAGTCAAAGTCAAACTTACCAATGCTATTGATGAAGCGCTTGTAAGTAGAGGAATGCTCAATCCAAATATGCTACGGGTGTATGAAACCGAAGCATTGATCGACACTGGGGCAGTACGTACTGTACTACCTATGTCTATTGTGCAGCAACTTGGTTTGAGAATTCGAGGACAGCAGATTGCTCAATATGCCAATGGTAGTGAAGAATCAATAGGCGTGACTGAACCTGTGATTATTGAATTGGCGGGACGGGAAACTACCGAAGCAACATTGGTTACAGGCGATATAGTCCTGATTGGGCAAACGGTGCTTGAGACGCTGGATTTACTGGTGGACTGTAGGAATCAGCGACTTATCCCGAATCCTGAGCATCCTAACTATCCTGTAATGAGGATATAGATAACATGCTAGTGACTCTTTTTGCTGCTGACAATCCCTGACCACTGCACTTTTTTCTCTTTTTCCCGACGGTAAGAAAAGAAATGCTCTGGAGTTTGGTAAGTACAATAAGGAGCGATCGCAACTTGTTCGGCACTAATCCCTAGGTTTTCTAACTGTAAAGCATTTACCCGCCGTACATCTAGCCTAACTTTGCCTGGGTTGGGGTCTTCTAGCAAGGGTGAGTTGGGTAGCTCATGCAATGCATTGACAATCTTTTTTTCGTCTTCATGTGGTATAATACTAGCCCCGATTTCAGCAGCTACCTCCACAGAGACTTGGTAAACTTCACCTGCGATCGCAGGCCCTAGAGCAATTCGTAAATCTTCCAGTTTGCTACCTTGTGCTTTGAGTCGGGCGATCGCCTGGGGAACAATTTTTTTCGCAGTACCCCGCCACCCTGCATGGAGTGCTGCTACCTGTCCAGTTTTCATATCCCCAATTAGTACAGGTGTACAATCAGCGCTAGCAACCCATACTGCTTGCAAAGGCTGCTCGCTAACTAAACCATCAGCCAATGCTAGGGCGGAATCACCTTCTCCCTCAACATCATCGTGACCTGTGCTTAACCTGCTGTCAATTTCTTGTGGAGTCAGAACAGTATTGCCATGAACCTGTTTCAAGCGATAAACTGATGCTTCCGGGTGTAGCACCTTTGTTAACTCTTTCGGCGAACGAGGCCAAAACGGCTGGGTAAAGAAGCCGTGATGCCAAGGTTCTAGGAGACTACAAGTCAGGTAGGGCAATCCGTCCCAATTACGCCAGTGCCAAGTGTGCATCGTGAACCAAACCTAACAAAAAATCAAAATCAGCCAATTAATGCTAACTTGAACAACGGGATTTGGGGTAACTGCGTGGGATTTGATCTACAACTCTTGGAAACAGCCCTCAAAACAGGGCGTAAGTATAGATATTTACCTTTCTCTCTTCACGTTTTTGATAGCGTAGCCTCGACTAATCAAACTCTTTGGGAGTTACTTGCACAGGGTGCTGAACAAGGATGTGTAGTAATCGCCACCCAACAAACTGCTGGACGCGGGCAATGGGGTCGCCAATGGAGTTCTCCTATTGGGGGATTATATGTTTCGGTGGCGATCGCTCCTAAATTAGAGGCTACTAACTGTTACCATCTAACTTTAGCTAGTGCTTGGGGAATTGCAGCACAATTAAGAGAGTATGGTATCAGCGTTGGAATTAAATGGCCGAATGATTTAGTTTTAAATGGTCGCAAACTAGGCGGCATTCTAACAGAAACCAAAGTAAATCAAGGACAAATTACACAAGCTGTGATTGGTGTTGGTATTAACTGGGCAAACCCAGTACCAGAGACTGGAATTAATTTGGAACTTTGGCAAGCTTCTGAGAATTCTAGACCGATCTCTAGTCTGGAAATGCTCACCTCTACAGTTTTAATCGGAATAGAATCCGGTATAGAGTGCCTTTTTCAAGAAGGAATAACCATACTCTTGTCTCGTTATTTAGAATTATTGATAAACATCGGTGACCAGGTACACGTTAATAATCTTGCAGGCACTGTAATCGGCGTCACTCCTCAAGGCAATTTACGAGTGAATTTAGAAGCGTATGATACAAAGGGACTAATCACACCAGAAATTTACGTTGAACCCGGTACAATCAGTTTGGGTTATCAAAAATCTTCTGTTTAATTTTTAGGTTTGTTCAAAATTTCGCTCTTTGGGCAAGACAAACCACTAGCATCATCTCTTTAGGCTAATTACTCACAACTGAGAGAACAAATGACGCAGCCCCATAACTCTGCCCATAATCGTTTACAAGGACTGACAACAAAACGCTTTGCTTCCACGCTACCAGCACAAAGCCTCTGTTGGCTTAGTAGCTTTAGCCTCCTAAGCGGTGGTTTGGTGTTAGCTCAAACGGAAACATCTATAGACAACATTGTTCCTACTATTGAAAATTCCCAGCCAACACCTGCAATAAATCCAATTAAAAAATATACTGCTACGCCAGATGTAGCTCGACCGCAACCGGAATTTTCTCAACGGCGAACTAGACTTAAAAAGAAATTAAATAGGGAAGTATCCCAATCAACACAACCAGTAAGACAGTCTCAACCGAAAATTCAAATTTCTGAGCCTGCTGCTATTAAGCGCTCAACACCTCAGATAGAAACTTCGCGGGTTGTCCCTGTAAAAATAAGAGAAGAAAAACCTAAACCAGAAGTAGCCACTTCCAATTCTTCGCCTTCCTTAACTGAGAAACTACCAGTAGTTGCTCAACCGTCTAACAACTCCAACAATAGTGTTAGTGAAACCGCCGGGAAAACTAAGGATTACAATAACGCCTATATTGACCCCACTGATTACAAAGCTGGTGGTACAACCTATATAGCGCCCGATTCTGTGGTGATTACAGAACGTTCCAGCGGTTGTCGAGCAACTTTGCCTGCTGGGGGTGTATCAGGTAGTCTTTGTGCTAAACCATCACAAGGCAATCAGCGTGTAGCTGATGGTAAACCGAGTTGGCTCAAAAGAAGCCAAAATTCTAAATTAGCAACTGTTCCTGTAGTTCGACCGCTAGCAACTACCAATGGATGGCGTAATCCCCGCGTTGCTCCTAACAGTGTAGCCAATAATAGATGGGGTGGGACAGCGATCGCTTCTAGTGGTGTTACCAAGAGTACTCGCCCTAATCGTTTTATCCCCAACCCCGGTGATTTCTCAACCACCAAAGTAAGCGCAACTCCGATTGCACCGAGTGGCGGCGCTTTACCTGCACCAATGGCAGATGGTAATGTCGCACCACGCCCTAGCACTGTGTCTTATGACTTCCCAATAGCGTCAGCATTACCGCAAATACCATATACCGGGAGAGTTGCTTATAGTGGTCAGGGAATGATGTTTCCGCTTTCTATCCCCTCCCCGATAACTTCTTTGTTTGGCTGGCGAACTCATCCCATCACAGGCGGTCGTCGTTTCCATGCTGGTACAGACATAGGTGCGCCTATGGGCACGCCAATTCTAGCAGCCGCTAAAGGTCAAGTAGAAACTGCTAACTGGCTCGGTGGCTATGGTTTAGCCGTTGTCATTAACCACAGTTCTGCTCAACAAACTCTCTACGGTCACATGTCAGAAATCTTTGTTCAGCCCGGTCAGTGGGTAGAACCAGGAACTATGATTGGGCGGGTTGGTAGCACAGGTAACTCCACAGGCCCCCACCTGCACTTTGAAGTTCGCCACCTGACACCCAATGGCTGGGTTGCAACTGACCCAGGCGTTACATTAGATACTGCCCTTAGTCAGTTGGTTCAGTCTTTGCAGACAGCTCAGGTAGCTCAGAAACCAGGTAGTTAAGGCTGGGGAATCGGGATTGGTGACTGGGGACTGGGGACTGGTTACCTAACACCCAGTACCTAATACCTAATCTCCGATACCCAATCCCCAACCTCTAATTACAAATATCCATGTTCTGCTAAAAATCCCGGTGTAATGTCAACAGAACTGGAATCATCAGTTTTGGAATTTACTTTGCCAGAATAAAGCAATTTTTCTACATATTTGCCGAGAATATCTCCTTCTAAATTCACCAAACTGCCAGGAACCAAATAACGGAGATTTGTTTCGGCGTAGGTGAGGGGAATTACCGCTACTTTGAACTGGGAGAGTTCTGGCTCATATACGGCTACTGTGAGACTAATGCCATTCACAGCAATGCTACCTTTGGGGACAATGTACCGCGCGATCGCCTCAGATGCCGTAAACGTCAATTCCCAAGAATTAGCCGTTTGTTCTGCCGCTAGCATTCTCCCTATGCCGTCTACATGACCCATGACAAAATGTCCGCCGATTTTGCTTCCTACCCGCAGCGACGCTTCGAGGTTGACATATCTCTGTGGCGTTTCTTCACCTCCCAGCGTTGTGCGGCGCAGCGTTTCTGGTGATGCTGTGGCGATAAAACCATCTTTTAAAACTTTTTCTACGGTTAAACAAACGCCATCAACTGCAATACTGTCCCCATAAGCCAGATCCTGCATAATTAATTGAGATGACTGACCTTCACAAGTAATTTGCCAAGAATCCCCCCCTAGGGGTTTCATCATTCCTAAAGCCTGGATTAATCCTGTAAACACAGCTTTTTTGCCAAACTAACTCTATTTATTGCCTAATTTTGCCTAAAATTCACTGGTAAATATCTCAATAATTGTAGAGAAATCTAAGTATAATTTCTGACGTTATTCGAGATAGGGATATTAACACATTAGCATCATTAACAAGGCATACTTGGGTAAGAAGTATATTGTCTAAGTAGACCACTTTGACTTACTCTGGTGTTCACATCAAGTTCGGAGTTTAATAGAAGCAATTATAGAGAACAAATGCCTATGTTTATTTTTGTCACTAAATTAACCCGTCAAGGGTGTTATTTGTTACTTATTACCCAAGTACTCCAAGGAGTGTAGAGGCTTAGCCAATGATTGAAATGAGAGTCGCTGGCATAGCATTAGATGCCATAACCCGTAGCCCGATTGTACTTTTAAAAGATGCTTCAGATCGTCGTGCTTTGCCAATTTATATCGGACAAGAACAGGCTAGGGCAATTGCGGGAGCGCTGGAGAGTCAGAAGCCTCCACGACCTTTAACCCATGACCTTATGGTAAATATTCTAGAGACATGGAACTTGACTCTGGATCGGGTAATTATTCATTCCCTACAAAAGGATACCTTTTATGCAGCCTTAATTGTTCAACAAGGTGAAGTTACAAAAGAAATTGATGCGCGTCCTAGTGATGCGATCGCCATTGCTCTTCGTACCAATACTCCTATCTGGGTCATGGAAGAAGTAATAGCTGATGCTTCTATTCCTGTGGATCGCGACGCCGATGAAGCAGAACAACAAGCCTTCCGCGAATTTATTTCTAATCTCCGTCCTGAGGATTTAATTAAGCGCTTCGGCAATAGCGAAAGTTAAAAAATTGCTGGAGTGCTAAACAAAAAAAAATCAACAAAATAAACAATACAAAATTAAGAAGAAAGAATCAAGAAAAGCATTCAGTTCCTTTATTCTTTCTTCTTCAATTTTCGCTCTTTGTATAGATGCAATTAATTGTGTCTGTACTCAGAACTTAGACTCTAATTTATGCAATATCGACGCTTTGGCAAAACGAATCTGCGCCTTTCTGTTTTTTCCTTGGGAACAATGCGCTATCTGGCTGATGCCGAAAGTGCTTATCACACTATCAATAAAGCCTTGGCGCTAGGAATTAATCATATAGAAACTGCCAGAGGTTATGGCAAAAGTGAAGAATATTTTGGGAAAGCGCTTAAAGTTGGGTTGTCAGTACCTCGTTCTCAACTTCACATCACTACCAAAATTTCACCCACAGCTGATGCTGACCTCATGCGTCGTCATATTGATGAATCTCTAGAACGATTACATTTAGATTATCTTGATTGTCTGGGAATTCATGGCTTGAACACTTGGGAACATCTGGAGTGGGTGCAAGCCGATTATATGCCAGCTGTGCAGGAAGCGATCGCAGATGGTCGAGTGCGTCATGTTGGTTTCTCCACCCACGGATCGTTAGAAGTAATTCTGGCGGCTATTGACACAGATTTATTTGAATTTGTCAATCTGCATTATTACTATTTATTCCAACGCAATGCACCAGCAATTCAACTAGCTGCGGAAAAGGACATGGGCGTTTTCATTATCTCCCCTGCTGATAAGGGAGGTCGTCTCTACACACCGCCCCAAACCTTGAAAGACATCTGTCGTCCATTTTCATCATTGGAATTAAACTATAGATTTTTACTTAGCGACTCCCGCATTACTACCCTGAGTGTAGGGCCAGCCAACCCAGAGGAATTAATTGAACCCTTGCGAGTTGCTGACAGTATCGATCAACTCACGTCAGAAGAAATTGCAGCTTTCCAGCGTTTAGAAAATCAACAGCAAGTGGCCTTGGGAACACAGAAGTGCAGCCAGTGTTATGCTTGTTTACCCTGTCCAGAAAATATCAATATTCCAGAGGTGCTGCGGCTGCGAAATCTAGCTGTAGCATACGATATGACAGACTATGGCAAATATCGCTACGGGATGTTTGAAAATGCCGGTCACTGGTTTCCAGGAATGAAAGCCAACCGCTGTACAGAATGTGGTGACTGTTTACCCCGATGTCCAGAAAATTTAGATATTCCAGCTTTACTGGAAGATAGCCACGAAAGATTAAATGGCAAAGCAGGTAGAAGATTGTGGGGTTAAACAATTCAAAATTAAAATTCAGGTAATGAATGCAGAAGGCGATCGCCTGCTTTATCCAACGAACACGCTACACTGTTCGGTAAATATGGGTTAAGTCCCTTGAGTGCGTAGACGCTTTGCATCTTGTCTTTCTTTAGACATCACTTCCCCACAAAAACTATGCAAGTAACACAACAATTACATTACACCCCAAAGGAATATTTAGAGCTAGAGGAAGCTGCTGACTACAAAAGTGAATATATTGATGGGCAAATAATTCCAATGGCTGGTGGCACAATAAATCATAACCGAATTGCAGGTAACTTCTATGCTGTGTTGAACTTTGCATTCAGACAACAAGAATATGAGGTATTTAACAGCGATATCCGGCTATGGATACCGCAAAAGCGTATCTATACTTATCCAGATGTTACCCTTGTAGCAGGTGAACCAGAATTTTTTAACAACCGTACAGATATAATTCTGAATCCACAGGTAATTATTGAGGTATTGTCTAAATCTACTAAAGCCTATGATCGCGAGGATAAATTTCAAGCATATCGGACAATCCCCACTTTCCAAGAATATTTATTAATTGACCAAACCCGGATTCATGTAGAGCAATATTCTAAAACTGGTAAGAAACAATGGGCGCTACGTGAATACGATGAAGAAGATGAAGCGATCGCACTTGTAACTGTAGCTTTTGAGATTTCGTTGCAAGATTTATACAACAAGGTGCAGTTTGAGCTTGTTGAATCAGAAGGAAAAAACGTTGATGCAGAGGGATGAAGTTGGAGGAGCGATCGCGTACCTTGTACAAAAGACTGAGTTCCCCCAAACAAATAAAAAATTTACGCTACTTTTAAGGGTTTTTGAGGAAAAGCAATCGGCTCTGGCAAAGGCTTTCCTTGTTCGTGATACCATTCAACCAAAGACTCAATCACCTCTTGTCCATGTTTGGCAGCTTCCTCATAAGTTTTGCCGTGAGTGTGAAATTGTTGCCAAGGAAATTCAGGTAAATGTACCAAATAGCAGTTATCTTCATCTGACCATTGGATAACCATACTGTAGCGATAGTTCATTCTTCTTCCTCTATTTCCCCTAGTTGCTTCAAAACACGATTAATTTGCTTTTATAAGTATCGCGGTGCATCGTCTCCATCTTTTCCAGCAATGGTGACTGGCTCATTGGGTATCAACGGATGAGTCCAGAAGGAATGACTACCTTTAGCAGGACGGTAGACAAACCCAGCCTTCAGCAACATTGCTTTTAACTCTCTGATTTTCTTGGGCATCTACCCTCAATTTAAATCACCATAATGATTGTTGCCTATAAAATTGAGCGATCGCTTAATTTGTCTCAACTGACAAAGGTGATCCGCCCCTTTGCTAAAGTGAGAGGTGTTAAGACTGCTTATACTAATACCAGTTATTAACTCTTTGTTGTCTCCGGCTAGCAAAATTATGTTGAAGACGATAAAAATAGAGAATTTCCGTAGTTTCCAATCTTTCGAGCTTCGGCAGCTTGGTAGAGTTAACCTACTTGTTGGTAAAAATAATATCGGTAAAACATCAATACTGGAAGCTATTCAACTTTTATGCTCACGGAATAATCTTGATCCACTACGTCAAACAATGACTAACCGAAGTGAATATTTTTTTGATGATGAGCGTAGTGAACGTAGGTTAAGGTTAGCTCAAGCTCAAGACCTTGATGTTCGTCACCTTTTTTATGGTCACGAGATTGAACTGGGGAGCAAATTTTCAATAACAGGTACTAACGGCAATATTAAAGAGGAGCTTGTTGTATCAATAGAAGTACGCAAAATTTCTTCAAAAGAGCCACTTAGCTCATCGTCTGAGTTTCAATATGATGAAGTCCCAGATGCATTAAGGGAACTAGATTTCAGTATTCAGTGGAATTATGGGCGAGAAGAAAAGCCTTGGAGACTACCGCTATCAGCTAATGGCGGACTTCCTATAGAGGATTATACTCGCCAATTACGTAGAGATCCTAAAAATCCAGCACCAAAAATACAATTTATAACATCATCTTCTCTAGGAACTGAGAAGATGATTGAACTATTTGATCAGATAGTACTAACGCCTGAAGAAAAACTTGTAGAGCAGGCACTTAATAGAATAGACTCTAAAATTCAACGGATTGCTCCAGTGAGTTCTCGAAAGTCTAGGTATGCCTTAGATTCGCGGGGCGGTTTTTTTGTACTTCTTTCTGATAGTAATCAGCGTGTACCAATTGGCAGTATGGGTGATGGTATTTGGCGGATTTTAGGACTTGCACTAGCTACAGTGTGTGCTAAAGATGGATACTTATTTGTTGATGAGATTGATACCGGACTCCATTTTACCGCTATGTCTGATATGTGGAAGCTAATTTGGGAAACAGCTAAAAGATTAAATGTACAAGTTTTCGCAACTACTCATAATAGTGACTGCTGGACTAGTTTAGCTAGTATTGCAGAGCAGGAAGATGCAACTGAAGATGGTATTAGAATTCACAGAATTGAAAGAGGTAAAAACACAAGTGTAGTTTTTATTGAACCTGAAATTGTCATTGCTGCTGAAGAAAACATTGAGGTACGTTAGTAATGACAAGCAGTTATAGAAGCAAACAACTTATTGTGGAGGGTGAACAAGACAAGCGGGTAATACCATATCTCATGGAAGCTAATGGAATTGTCTGGGAAAAAGATAAACATCCTGTCGATATTGAAAACTATGGTAGCGATGGATTTATTAATGCTTATAGGATATCAGCTCGATTGAAAGCAGCAGGGTTAACACATCTGGGTTTGATGGTAGATGCAGACGAAGATCCAGATGCACGCTGGAGAAGTATTAGAAATGCTTGTTTACCAAGTATTGCTGACATTCCTGAGCAAATACCAGAAACAGGACTGCTCCTCACCACTAATGGAATTAAGTTTGGGGTCTGGATTATGCCAGATAACCTCATGCGAGGTATGTTAGAGACTTTTTTAGCTTATATGATTCGAGATTATAACGAACCTCTCTGGCAATATGCTCAGGAAGTTGTAGCAGAAGCAAAAAATAGAGGGGCACTATTTATAGATTCTCATATTGATAAAGCTTACATTTATACATGGTTAGCGTGGCAAAAACCACCAGGAAGACAACTGCATAACGCTATTAAGGAAGAAATTCTGAATCCACGCCATCCAAAAGCACAGACATTCGTAGCCTGGTTTAAGAATTTATATGATTTATAATCCCAAGATGTATTTAATAGTGAAGAATAGCGATCGCCTCCCCTCACCCACAATCACCCACTAAATTCGATAAGATCGCTATGGCGCTAGTTAAACCTTCCCAAAGCTGATAAAAAGCGATCGCTCTTACTATCCTAAACTTTAAAATTTACCATTCAATTAACTAAACCCTCGAATTATGGTTGCCATTGGCAGAAATAGTGAAAGCTCATTGTCTTGAAAAGAAATAAATTCATACTTTAAATAAAATTCCTTTGCTTTCAAATCGATAGCATCAACTCTCACAGCATATATCCCAATTTCTTGAGAAGCACGAACAGCACGGTAGAGGGCATCAGCTAGTAATTCACCTCCTAAACCTTGTCCTTTAACGGAATTATTCACAGCTAATCTCCCAATCAGCATTGCTGGAATTGGATAGGCAGGCATCCTTTGTTGATAAGATTCTGGTAATGATTTGTACTCAATAATGCTGGCGCTGACGGTATAATAACCATCAATTTTTAAGCTGCCTGATGCAGGAACTGCTACAAATGTTTTAGCGATTCCTTTATTATGATTTTGCCGTGCATATTTTTTGAGATAATCATTTAATATTGAATAACCACAATCAAAAGTATCTCTTTGATATTTCTTATCAATTGGCACAAAATCCCATCTCGCCTCGCTATCACTTGCCATACTTATCTCTGTATTTGTGAATAGCAGATTTGAGTTTTCCCTTCAACTCGGGCGGATTTTCCATTACTGACATGAACAAATCTCTGTCACGATTAGTTAGTATTAACCTTTCATGAGCATCTATGTCTTGTTTAGCAGCAGGCAAAACATGAACAAGTGTATAAGCACTCAAAGAAATTCCTTTAAGACTTGCAGCACGTTCTAATATTTCTTTTTGTTCTTGGGTAACTCGTAAATCGATGCGGCAATCTTTTGCAGATGATGCTTCTGACATAGTTAATTCTCGCTTTTAGCTGAGTCTTTATTTACAGCATAGCTAATTGCGACGGACAATGTACACACAAATACTTTTATAAGTATGTCTAATTATTATCCTCAAATGGAAAATAGCGATCGCCTCCCTTGTGTCCCTTCACCCACAATCACCCACTAACTTAGATAAGATCACTATGGTGCTAGTTAAACCTCCCCAAAGCTGATGAAAAGCGATCGCTCCCACACCCCTCAACCCACTTCACTCACCCTGCAACGTCCTGAACTACTCGCACCAGCAGGCAATTGGGAATGTGCCAAAGCTGCTGTAGAAAATGGGGCAGATGCGATTTACTTTGGCTTGGATAAGTTTAATGCGCGAATGCGGGCACAAAATTTTACTGAGGCGGACTTACCCCAGTTAATGGCATTTTTACATCTGCGTGGTGTGAAGGGCTATGTCACTCTCAATACACTCATATTTCCCAAAGAATTAGCACAGGCAGAGCAATATCTGCGATCAATTATTGCCGCAGGTGTGGATGCGGTAATTGTTCAAGATGTGGGTATATGTCGTCTTATCCGTCATCTTTCTCCTGATTTTCCTATCCATGCTTCCACTCAGATGACTGTTACTAGTGCGGCTGGGGTGGAATTTGCTAAGTCTGTTGGCTGTCAATTGGTGGTGCTTGCCCGTGAATGTTCACTCAAGGAAATCAATAAAATCCAACAGCAAATTGCCCAACAAAATACTTCGCTACCTTTAGAAGTTTTTGTTCATGGTGCTTTATGTGTGGCTTATTCTGGTCAGTGTTTGACAAGTGAAGCTTTAGGCGGACGTTCTGCCAACCGAGGCGAATGTGCCCAAGCTTGCCGGATGCCTTACGAGTTAATCGCTGATGGGGAAGTTGTGAATTTGGGGGAACGCAAATATCTACTCAGTCCCCAAGACTTAGCAGGATTAGAAGTTCTGCCCGATTTGGTGAAGTCAGGAGTAACTTCTTTGAAGATTGAAGGTCGCCTGAAAACACCAGAGTATGTTGCTAATGTCACCCGTGTTTATCGAGAAGCCTTGGATCGGGTGATGGGGGAATTGGAAAAAGACGCGGGGACGCGGGGACACGGAGATACGGGGAAGGTGACAAAACACCCAGAATTTTCTGAGGATCACTACAACTTAGAAATGGCATTTTCTCGCGGTATATACACGGGTTGGTTTCGCGGAATTAACAATCAGGAATTGGTTCATGCCCGTTTTGGCAAAAAGCGTGGAGTTTACCTGGGAGAAGTCAGCCGCATTAGTAATGAACAGGTGGCAATTAAGCTAGAAGCACCAGTTAAACCAGGTGATGGCGTAGTATTTGACTGTGGGCATCCAGAGGCTAAAGAAGAAGGTGGTCGAGTTTATGCAGTCTTGCAAAAAGGTAAGGAGGCACTGCTGAGTTTTGGGCGAAGTGGCTTGAACTTCCGCCGAGTGCATGTAGGCGATCGCGTTTGGAAAACCAGCGATCCAGAACTTGATAAGCAACTGCGTCAGAGTTTTGCTGGAGATAATCCCCAATTTCAGCGTCCCATTGATTTAGAGATTTATGGAGAAGCCGATCAGCCACTAACTGCGATCGCTCGTGATGAACAAGGTCATGTCGTCCAGGTGGACTCTACAATATTACTGGTGGAAGCGCACACTAAACCCCTAACCACAGAACGTTTACAAGAACAGTTGGGTCGTCTTGGTAATACACCCTTCTGTTTGGGAAGGCTAACCAATCACCTCAGCGCTGGGCTGATACTACCTGTGAGTGAGTTGAACCGGATGCGCCGGGAAATCGTAGCACAATTGGAAGAATTACGTAGTCAACCTAAACGCTGGCAATTGAGTTCTCATGTCTCTTTAAAAGACTTGTTACCTTCCTCCAGTTCGCCACCTCCCATCTCTCCCTCCCTCATCGTCCTAGTACGAAATCTGAAGCAACTGCAAGCTGCACTTCAGGCGGGAATTGAGACACTTTACTGTGAATTTGAAGACCCCCGCTTTTATCGGGAAGCTGTGCAAATGGTACGTGAAGTAAGGACAAGGGGACAAAAGGACAAATCACTACTTCCTAACTCAGCACTCACCACTCAGCACTCAACATTCCCCACTATCTGGGTTGCACCACCGCGAATTGCCAAACCAGGGGAAAACTGGATTTTGCAACAAGTGCGTGCTTGTGAGGCAGATGGCTATATAGTTCGCAATTATGACCACCTACAATTTTTTGCCCAAGACCGCTGTATCGGAGATTTCTCGCTCAACGTTGCCAACCCTTTAACAGCAGACTACTTTCAGCAGCATTTTGGTTTAGAACGCTTAACCGCATCCTACGACCTGAATATTACCCAACTCGAAGACCTGCTTACCAGTTGTCCACCCCAGTGGTTTGAGGTGACAATCCACCAACATATACCGATGTTCCACATGGAGCATTGTGTCTTTTGCGCTTTTCTCTCTGAGGGAACGGACTACAATAACTGTGGACGACCTTGTGAAAAGCAGGAAGTTAAATTGCGCGATCGCGTGGGTAGTGAACACGTCCTCAAGGCAGATGCAGGTTGTCGCAATACTGTATTTAATGGCACTGCCCAAACAGCAGCTGAGTACGTACAGCGTTTAATTCATTTGGGATTGCGCCACTTCCGCATCGAATTTGTGAATGAGACACCAGATGAAGTGACCAAAACTATACAAAGCTATACTCAATTACTGCAAGGAGAGATTAAGGGTTCCCAACTTTGGCGAGAGTTAAAGCTGCAAAATCAGCTAGGTGTAACTCGTGGCCCTATGGGAGTATCTGCACTGCGGTCATAACTCATTTTCTGAACGTCCAGCTTGAAAAATCTGTTCAGCAGTCAAATTCAATTCTGGAAATGTAGGCGATAAGATGGAGTCAGTACCTCGAAACAGGTTAACTTGATACTCACCATCCACCAAATAGTAAACGGAAATAGTCGGTTGTTTGGGATTACCTATATACCTTCTACCACCCAAAGCTAAATAATCAATAATCCAGTATTCAGAAACGCCGAAAGTTTCGTAGTCAACAAGCTTGTGTGCATAATCATCTTTCCAATTACTGCTAACGACTTCAACAACTAAGGGAACAGATGCAGCTTGAGTTACCGTTGAGGACTTTTTCCACATCGGTTCAGATGAAAGATTCTTTTGATTTATTACTATTACATCAGGCGAGTAACCAGACTCTCTGTTAGGAATCTTGACCAGTGCTTGCTTGGGTATGAAGTAAGGAAGTTTTAATCGTTTGAACTCTAAAGTTATTTCACCAGCTAAAAAACCATTAATCTCTTCATGATCCCCTACTGGCTGCATTTCAACAATTACCCCATCATGTAATTCATAGCGTCCGCCATCTGGTTTCCAATTTAGGAATTCTTCAAAAGTAACTGTTTTTGGCAAAGCTTGAAACATCAGACTTGCTCCTGACTCTGGTTCAGAGTTTAGCAAATTATGCTTTGTCTAACTATCTCTAGAAACCGCTGCACAGTTGGGGATACATCGTTGCTTCGCCAAATCATGACAATTGCAGCTTTTGGAGTTGTTTCTTGCACAGTTTTATAAACCACCCCAGTCCGTTGCAGGTTTTGCAAAGATTCTGGCACGATCGCCACCCCCATTTCCCCAGCAACTAAACTAACAATCGTTTGCATCTGGATCGCTTCTTGAGTAACACTGGGGCTAAAACCTGCTTGCTGGCAAAGACTGATAATTAAATCATAGAGTCCGGGTGCTAATCTCCTGGGAAATAAAATAAACGGTTCATTAGCTAGCGATCGCAAACTTACATCAGATTGATTTCCTAGCAAATGTGTTTCAGGAAGCGCTACCATCAACGACTCTTGAAAAATTGTCTCCCAGCTAAATGTATTGTCTTCAACAGGCGGACGGATAAATCCTACGTCTAAGCGTCCTTCCCGCAGCCACTCTAGCTGCTGATCTGTAGTCAGTTCATGTAACTCTAGGCTTACACCAGGAACACGGCTGCGAAAAACTTTTAAAATAATTGGCAAAATATTATATGCTGCTGTACTGACGAAACCAACTACCAACTGTCCCATCTCACCCCGACTAGTTTGTCGCCCAATTTGGATTGCTTGCTGCAATTGCCTCAGAAGTTGCTGCACTTCACCTAAAAATACTTGCCCCGCTTCTGTTAACTGCACACTTCGTTTTGTGCGATGAAACAATTCAAAGCCCAATTCCACCTCTAGTTGACGAATCTGTTGGCTAAGAGGAGGTTGGGCAATGTGTAATTTTTCCGCTGCTTTTCCAAAGTGTAGTTCTTCTGCCAAGGTGACAAAGTAACGCAAGTGTCGTAGTTCCATTGTTAACCGTAACTAATATTTAAAAGATATTAGTTACAGCATAAAAATATATTGGACATGAATATAAATCTCTTTTACCTTAATGATTAGGCGTTCATCAACTTAAAACTTATGGTTGAGGACTGGCGAGCCAACACTATGTAATTTCACTGCTTATGAATAGTATTTCGATACCCAAGCATAATTGGGATAGTACTTTGTATGAAGATAAACACGCCTTCGTGTGGCAGTATGGCGAAGACTTGCTGCAATTACTCAATCCCAAACCAGGGGAATTAATTTTGGATCTTGGCTGTGGTACTGGGCAACTAACAGAAAAAATTGCCCAAACGGAGGCTGAGGTAATAGGAATTGATAGCGCCGCCACAATGATTGAGAAGGCTAGACAAAACTATCCCCATATTCATTTTGATGTTGCTGATGCCAGAAACTTTCAAGTAAAACAGCCATTGGATGCAGTGTTTTCCAACGCTGTACTCCATTGGATTAAAGAAGCAGATGAAGCGATCGCCTGCATACATCAAGCGCTCAAACCAGGGGGGCGTTTTGTCGCAGAATTTGGTGGTAAGGGAAATGTACAAGCGATCGTTAAAGCTTTATGCACTGCTATGAAGTCCGTCGGTATTTTTGAACCACAAACACTGAATCCATGGTATTTCCCCAGCATTAGTCAATATGTTACCCTACTGGAACAGCAAGGCTTTGATGTTATTTATGCCACCCTGTTTGATCGTCCAACTCTCCTAGTAGAGAAAGAAGCAGGCATAGCCAACTGGATTCAGATGTTTGCCAGCGCTTTTCTAGTAGGAATGACTGTTGAGCAGCAAATAAAAGTAATTCGTCAAGTAGAAGACGAACTGAAGCCGACTCTGTATCAAGAGGGAACATGGACAGCAGACTACCGACGAATTCGTATCCTGGCTATCAAAGTTTAGATTTTGCTAATGAAGACTAAACAGCAAAGCTCATAATTAATTAGTTGGATAATAAATCATCGTAATTATTAATTGGTAACTCGTAATTCGTAATTAAAGACGGGTTAGAAAAAGCGGGAGCATCCACTTTTTGAAGAAACACCTGGCGATTAGAAATCGCGGCTATAAAAACCAAATTCACCTGCGTGGATTATATTGAGCCTACATAAAGCCTTCGGCATAGCTTCGCTTACGCGTAGCGTTCCGAAGGAAAGGCAGGCTGTGTTTGTTTAGCCTCAGACTTTAAATCTGAGGGGCTATTTAACGAAGACCGCTCAGTTTCAGATAGAGTAACAGTCTGCGTCTGCAAGTCAATTACGAATTTTTAACTTTATTTTCTGTAGTTAGATAATTCTTTGATGTATTACACCTAGTAGCGGATCGCTATAAATCTATAGTTCAAATTAGTACAAGTTATGACTAGATACAAAGTACCTTATTGTAAGACATTGCTCCGACTAGTAACTATCAGTCTGACTACGATTTCCCTGGTCTCAATTCGAGCTGCAATAGCGGAAACTACCTCTGCTCCACTGCCTTCTAATGCACCTTTGGAACTAAGCTTGTTGAAAAAGCCAAAAGGCTCTGTAATTACAGCTAGCACCGTTAACCCAGGAAAATTGACCATTCCTAGATTATGGTGGCCGCAAGAAAGCGCCGAGGACAAGCTGTTGGATAACTGGATAGCATATCCAACTACTGACAAGGAACCTGCGCGAGTAGACTTAATAGTCAATCAGCAACTTTGGAGCTTACTAGATTATCTAGAGCGCTACGATTTTGTTAATCGCTTGGGTACTGCTGCCCGCAGGGACAACTATAATGTTCGAGTGTTTAATTATCAGCAAGAACTTCTAGCAGCTTACACGTGTAACTTTAGTACCTTTCCGGCTTCATGCAGTATCCAGATGAATGCTCAAAACAAGCTAGGTTGGCGGCGCTCTTTCTAAAAAGAGTAAGGGATAAAGTTTTAGAAATTCTTAATCCGTGAGGACTTACGCATTCGCAACCAAAAACAAGGCTTTGTGATTGCTTCCCTACGGTCACAATGACACAATTACGTTATTTTTGCCTAATTCCTGGTCGCAATTGATAATTCGTAATTAAGTTTCAAAAGGGGACTGTTACCCCAAAAGAAATGCACGGCCGTCATTAGGTTGCTTTCTCTAACCCATCTTTAATTACGAATTACGAATTAGTAATTATGATCAAATCTCATTCTGGGTTAGGGTAATACTAAGTAGAACGGTGCAAATAAACCGAAGTATGTAACGAAAAGTAAAGTTACCTAAAACCCTCTTCCCTTTTGCCTTCTGCCCTCTGCCTCCTGCCTTGTCATAACGACAATTTTTAACATCGACCTACTTATGTTGCGATCAGACAGATTTGGATTTCCTCACCTCTGCTCCCCGAAGTTTGCTTGGAGGGAAACCCTCCTGGCAACTTCTCTTCCTGCTCCTCTGCTGCCCTAATTTAGTATCTTTGAATGCAACTCGGTATAAGCTGCCTGGATGGTGTGTACATCCTTGATAATTCATGCTTGTTTGATTTTGCCAAACAAAGACTCATACTGCTTGGTTGCTGATGGGGATAAGGGAAGTAAAAATTCGCTTTTGTCGAAAACTTCACGATTATTCAATAATAGGTTTTTTAATGCTTCCTGAATTTCAGATGCAACAATATTTGTAGAAATTGGCGAATTACTTTTAGTCAAAATAGCAATTTGTTTAGCGATCGCTGTTTGCCAACAAAAATCAATCCATTGATAAAATAATGTATCTTTACCAATACCCGCGGGACGTACCCATAAGTCTGCCCATATTGCTGTTCCTGACTGGGGAATAACTACGGCAAGTTGCGGATAACGCGCCAGTACTGGTACTACATCCTCAGACCAACCCACTGCTAGCCAAGTGTCCCCAGTAATTAAAGGTTCCAGGTAAGTACTGGAACCGTAGAACTTCACCTGTTGGTTTAATGTGCGTAGTTCTTTTTCCAGATCTGGTAGTTGGTCAAGATTCTCTGTATTGTAAGATTTTCCTAATTTTTTTAAGACTAAACCAATTACTTCTCGTGGTTGATTGAGCAAAGAAATGCGCGATCGCACCTCATCTCGCCACAAATCGCCCCAATCCTTCGGCGTCCATCCCAATTCTCGAAATTTGTTACGGTTATAAACAATTACTGTACTACCCCAGCGGTAAGGAGCAGCCCAAATTTGTCCTTGAGAATCAGGATTACCTTGCTCGTTGCGCGTTACCAGATTCTTCCACTTTTCATCCAAAGCCGACCACTGTTTTAGCTGACTTTGTTCGAGTGGTTGAATCAGTTTCTGCTCAATTGCTGCTTTTAACCAGTAATCTCCTAACGTCACTAGATCAGCTACAGGCGTTTTTGGGTCTTGTCTAAATGGGATAAAGCGACTCCATCCTTGCTGATCACTAGTTTTTGGTTGCTGCTGCCAACTTTGCAATTGTTTAAATAAATCTTGTATTTGCTCGACAGGGGCAAACTTTAACTGTACGTTTCGCTGCAAAACTTTTTGAAACTGCTCAACTACCTGAGCAGGTATAGAACCTCTCAATAATTGCACTTTAAGGCTCGTTTGGTTGTTTCCATTACACCCAATCAGTAGTTGTGAAAGTACCAGTGTGCTTGTACCTAGCAAAAAAGACCGTCGATCCATCGATTTTGATTATATTTCGGATTTTGGATTATACCTAACTGAAGCAGAGAGATACCAGGGGCTTCAGGAATAAAGAGTGTGTAAATTCAAAATTATCTCTATCTTGGCAGGTAACTGATGAGTTCGCCAAATACACTTTTATCCCACTTACGGTAGATGTATATAGCAATAATATTGTCTTTTTTTAGTTTGTTGTGATTGCTTTTATGAGAAGTTAGCTGCCAGATTTTGCCTGATGAACCCGATTATCCAATTATTAATTCTTTCTGTTATTTCTCTTTGTGTGTAAACAGTAACAGAATCCTAAAATAGCTACCTTTTTTAAGCTTTATGTCAACTTAAGAATACTTATTTCCGCTAGTTGTCAAGGTTTTGTAATAAATAGTCGATTATCTTAATGCTCTAAATCAAAGCTATGTAGAGCTAAATTAAAAGCACTGTAACTATCATGATGAAAGATTATCATTTATGAATATTATGAACAAAAGCGGTAATATTAGCTCTTTTAGCGAGATATTTGTCATTATTCTAGACGCAGTTAATATTTTTCAACAATACGGACAATTTTTACTAATAAAAATATTTAGTTATATTTATAAATTCAGACTTTAGTATCAGATTTCCACAATCTATGGGAAAAATTAAATAATTCATAAGTATATTTAAGGTCGCCAGTAAATTGAATAACATAGAGAAAATATGCGGACTAGGGTATTAAATGGAGCCATTACAAAAGCAGATCCTGACTTTGAGCCATAAACTGGATGCCCTCTGCCAGGTAATTGAGGATCTTGACAGTAAAGTGTCTCAAACTTTGTCAGAGTGTTCTTTAGCTAAAACACAAGCAAAAGATAGTTATTCCGAAAATAGCGAAGCCATACACTACCATTTCAGAGGAAATCTAAATTTAAATCCCGAAATGGAACATAAGGATGTATTGGCAGATGGCATTTATACAGATATGAATCGTCAAAGTGGAGAAAAAAGCTTAACACCAGAAATTCAAATTCAACGGCTGACAGCGCAATTAACAGCAGCATACAACCGCATTGCAGCCTTAGAAGAACAATTACTGCGGGAGAGAATTCACTAAATTAATCATTAGACCCAGATATTTCCTGGAAATTTGTAACTTTTGGCATCCGTTATCAGTTATTGAATCGGCTCAATCGCTCAAGTTGTTTTTCAATGGCTTCTAAAAGTTGGTGTTGTTGCCAATCTAGATTAAGATGGGCAGCGATCGCAGCTCCACCAGCGCCCATGCCTTCTTTAACAAAGCCCTGCTCGTAAGCTTGGAGTTGGGGATAACGAGAATCAATAAAACTCAGCTGAGTGGCTAATAAGGGCGGGATTACCTCGTCCTTATTTTTTTTGCTTTTACCTAAACTCAGGGCTAATTCAACCGTACCTCCAGTAGAATCTTCGGCTACCCAACGAGTTGTACCTACGACCACTTCTTCTGGTTGCCAAGCTAAGGCGTAAGCTTGAGCGATCGCATTGATTAGGGCATAAACCGCCAGCATTTGCGTCCCACCAGCCAGCAGAACACCACAATTGCGACTAGCTGCCATCGCCATTCCCGCTACCACTACTTGCATCGGATCGCCCACTGCTGCAACCAGTTTTAGAGGGTCAATTATACCAGCACCAAAGAGTTGAGATTCACCACCAGGAAATGCCAGTTGCAACCCAGCTTGTACCAACGCCCACTTTTGCGCGTGGTTACAAATAGGATGGCTACTGTTAACTTTCCCCTGTGCTTGTATCCCCATGCCAGTTAAAATTCCCAAGGCAGTGGTAGTTCCGCCGACAACGCACTCACTTAAAATGAGATACCTTTTTTGGTTTTTGGCAGAAAGTCGCTCACCCCAAATTAGCCCTTGTTCTAACAAGTGGTGTACTGTTGCCAATTTCATAGCATCACCACTACTTAAACACCTAGCTGGAAGACCACCCAAATCAATTATTGGTACAGCTGGAGGCTGAGGTAACCCAGCATTAAACAAATAAACTGGAATCTTTAGTGCTTCAACCACAGCACGGGAAATCAACACAGGTGATGCTCCCGCCGCTAGAGGTGGTAAAGAATATTGGGGTTGATGTTCTGGCCCGTAGTATAAAAACTCAGCATCAGCACAAGCAGTATACTTTCGGTCTTCTGGAGTCCGTCCAGCTGCTGAAATCCCCGGAATCAAACCAGTTTCAGTAAATCCTAATACACAGGCAAACACAGGTAGGCGACCGCGATACTTAGATATCCATTCTTCACCTTGTGCTATTTGAGTATAAATACGAATCATAACTTCTTTGTCAGTTGCCAGTTGCCAGTTGTCATTAGTCAGTTGTATTTTTTTGCAACTGACCCATAAAAAATGACCACTGACTAACTGTCATAATCCATTAATACTTGTACCCAACGTGGCGGACGAGGGATAGGATTTCCTAAGCGATCCAACAGTAGCCATGCGGCCAGGTGGACTATAAACAAATAGATCAAGTTATTGAACATAATCAAGGCGATCGCTCCAACTTGAATCCAAAATACACTAGGACTTGCTAATAATCCCAGCTTCAAGAATAACCACTCAATTAAATCTGTTACTTGATTGATTACATAGATCCAAAGATCCTCACCCGACAACACAGATAGTAACCATACGCGAAAAAAAGCTCCCAAAGTGCCCAGTAGCATACCCAAAGTAATAGAAACTATCCAGCGAACACGACGATTCCATGTTGCTCCCAATAGCACGCCCATAAAAGCATAGGGCATAACAAATAGCAGACTGCGGACTGGCCCCATCAGCACCGCTAGTAGTAAGCCAGATGTAACTGCTGCCATCCAAGCAGCTCGTTTACCCCAGCGAAGATAGACTAGAGCGATCGGTACTGGAAAAAATATCCGTAAAACTGGCCCTAACGGAAAGTAAAAATTAATAAACCAAATCAGGCTAGCAGTACTGGCTAAAAATGCGGTTTCCACCATCCTCAAGGGCGCATCAGCTTTCAGTTGGGGTTGTGTAAGCTTTTCTGGTTTATCTAATTGATTGCGGGTGGTTTGAGATTCAGAAGATGAGCCAGCTTCTGGCTCATCTGGTAGAGAATCTAACATACTCATATTTGACAAGTTATTAAACTATCATTCTTTCTAAAGCTGACAAATCGGGAATACAAATAATGTCCTGATCCCGTTTAATCAACCCTTTTTTTTCTAACCTTGTCAATACTCGTGTAACTGTTTCCCGCGCCAATCCACTCAAACTGCTCAATTCACGATGTGGTAAATTGGGAATTTCAGTTCCTGTCTGCCCCTTTTTTCCCTGTCCTTCTGCTAAAAACAACAAGGTATCCGCTACCCGCGATTGACTATCAGATTCTCGCAAACGCAATCTTCGATTCACTTGTCGCAAGCGCCGCGCCATTAATTGTGCCAATCGCATTCCTGCTAGAGGTTCAGTCTGAAGTAACTTAACGAAATCCTGAGACGGCATACTGCCAATCATCGTGGGAGTCAGCGTAATTACATCGGTAGAGCGAGGTACTTCATCTAGCGCCGCCATTTCACCAAATAATTCCCCTTTGCCAAGAATATTTAGCGTCACCTCCTTACCTTCTAGATTGTAGGTGCGAATTTTCACCCATCCATCCACAATAAAATATACAGAACCACCCCAGTCATTTTCGAGTAAAATCACTTGATTAGCTGGGTGAGTGCGGGTAACAAGATGGGTGAGGGCTAGTTCCACAACTACTTCTGGCAACCCTTGAAAAAAGGGAGCCGAGATCATCCAGGGATTGGCTGGTGTGTGCAGGCTAAATCGGTCTTCCATTACGACATTTTAATTACATAGTTATTACAGCTACTGGATACACAACAAACAAGAGAGCTACCTTAAGCCTAAGCGAACAAAGTACAGCCCCCTACAAAAATAAAACTAAACTATGTTACACAAGAAAACGATCAGAGCATTTTTTCTCAGCAATCTTTATCTATGGGTTTAAACCTAATAACAGTTTTACATAAAGCAGTTGATGACTCTGGGTGGTCTTCTTTCAGGGCAAGCCTGACTGCAAACATGATTACTTAAGAATTTAAGAACATAATAGGTACACAATATTAATCATACTCAAGGTAGTTAATTTTTGCTAAGGCCAAATTTTTAGCCGATTTCAGTCAGATACAACTCAGTATAAATAGTTGTTTGCTACAGACGTTGCTTGTTTGTATCGATACAAAGTAATCATCCACCAAAGGTAGTTTGTTTAGCTGTTGTATTTTTTTCTATTTTTTATGCTATGAAGTCTGAGAAGCTATAACATTAATTGTCTGTTCAATAGTACTGAGTACATAAACCATAATTCCTAACAATCCATAACATAAATATAATTTCACTTCCAAGTCCGATTGGAAAAACCAACCCTTGAAACTTCAGTAATTGTAAATTAATTTTCACACTAGTTGACGTAAAGTTCTACATAAGGTAATTAAAAGTGACTTCCCGCGCAGATGAAATTCAAAGACTGATTGCAGACATTGACAACTTACTTGCCAATAACGGCAAGCGCCTGTCTCGGCTTTTGTCTAGTCAGGCGCAGGAGC
This sequence comes from Mojavia sp., assembly GCF_059505145.1. Taxonomy (NCBI): domain Bacteria; kingdom Bacillati; phylum Cyanobacteriota; class Cyanophyceae; order Nostocales; family Nostocaceae; genus Mojavia; species Mojavia sp. The sequence goes on along the minus strand of NZ_JCACKA010000065.1, from coordinate 14,290 downwards.
CAAGAGAGGTTTTAGAAAGAATTCGTGACTTTCTCTCCAGACTAGGAGAAAGTGAAAACTCACAGCCAGATGCTTCCAACAAATTTTCTGGACAAACACAGTTATCGCCTTTAGTGGCAAAATTTGTTGATCAAAATAATCACCAGTCTTTAGCACAACACAAGCAGCCAAGCGAAGAGCAGAATAATGTTGTGCCTCAAAAATTAAATAGTGAATTCTCAGCTTTGTTACAGCCGTTACAAGCGGAATTAGCAGCATTACTGCAAGAACGGTCAACTCTTGTGCAAGAAATTAGGCAGCTAGAACAAAGGCGACTACAGAACTATTCCCTAAGCCAGCAGTTGGCGAACCAAGAGCAGGTGATTAATGAATTTTTGCAGGTGTTAGTAAATCGCCTAACGCCAACGTTAAGCTCACATTTAGCACATTTGGCAAATCATCCTAGTTCCTCAACAACGAGTAATAAAACAGACCTAGATGCTATCAGCTCTATAGAGCCACCTTTGGGAGAATCATCAGATCAGCAGATGGAGCTGTTAACACGGCTAGCCAGAGATTTGGATCGACGCTTACTGTCGTTAGATGGAACTGTCAATGTTGTCTTTGAGGGACTACAGCGTAATATTAATACTTATAATGAATCTCTATCGCAAGCACTCGCAAGGATGCACAGTCAAGGAGTGCAAGGCGAACAATTAATGGCAAGCTTTGTCAATAATTTGGCTAAGTATTTGCAGCAACCACTTCCTAATCCTCAATTATCTTTGTTTGGGGTAGATAATCAAACTGTATCGCCTTCACAAACATCAGCAGCTAGAGCAGACAGTATCACTAATTTAGTAGACAAGCCATCATTTGAATTTATACAACCGCAAAAAGAAGATGCGGCTGCTACAGAAGATTTAGAAGCAGCAATTTTACAGCTGCTCGAAGATGCGCCGCACGCTTCGGAAACTGCCACTGCTGCAAACACAACTAGATTACAACCAGACAGTTCACAATTAGATGAAGTAGACCAACTTTATGCTAGTTTGTTCGGTACTAACCCTGTTGTTGAAATAGAACCGACGCAGGATTTCAACAATCAATTATCTCTACAGGACACAGCTTTTTCGCCGCCAGTATCCCCAACTAATCAATTGCAAGTTAGTGATTCTGTTGTTGAAAACTCACTTTGGTCTGAACAACCAAACCTAAGCCTTGTTGATGCAATCCAAGATACACCAGAACAATCCACACACTCAACATCAGACTTAGCATCAGAGCTATGGGAAGGTTCATTAGTTGAGGAAGTAAGCGATTCAACCTTACCTCCTAACTTGCTGTCAGAAGAAATTACTGTAACGGAAAGCCATACTCAGCTACTCAATGTTGATACCATTACAGCGCTGACAGATTTATTAGTTGATTTTGATGATGACCAACAGTTACTTGCAGCCTCATCCCCAAAGGAAGTCGTAAAAACTTCGACAGTAACAAATGTTGTTCCAAAATCTGAAGTAATAATTAACGATGAGGAGCAAGAAAAGTCCACAGATAACTACATACCTGCCTCGCCACAAGAAAATTTACTTTCCCAAGCGGAAACTCAGGCTAATACCATGCTTGATATTTCCTTGGATGAGGAGCAATTAAATCTCTTAGATCAGGATTTAGCTAACTTTGATGGGCTGCTAAATTCTTCATCTAGTGATCAAAAACAGACACAAAGTGATTCTTCGCTGGAGATAGAATATCCCGCCAAGCAACATACTGTAGAAAATATGCTTACTGCTGCTTTCTCCAGCATGGAACTGCCGCAGCTAAATTCTACTTCTTTGCCTCAGTTAGAAGCTGAGTTAGACTTTAGTCCTGCAATTGAAAAAAAAACAGAAGTCACAGCTGGCAATTCAGAAAGTTCTTTACCCGCTATTTCGCATAATCTAAACAATACAGAATCTGCTCTCAACCTTGCTGATTCGGTCTGGTATCTAGGAATTGATTTGGGTACAACAGGGATTTCTGCGGCACTTTTGAATCGCTCTACTTTTGTTGTGCATCCTATCTACTGGTCAGCAGAAAACGAAGCAGGAACAAATTCCTTTCAGCAATCGTTTCGTTTACCCGCAGAGGTTTATCTGCCTACAGCTTCTATACCTCATGGCGAGGCTGACAATACAGATGCTATTGAGCAAACAGCACCCGCAGTTGTCGCTCAGGAGAAAGTGCCTGACAATTTGGCTACAACACCTACATCGCCTAAGTTGGCTCCAGATTTGACAAACACTCTCTACTCAGCGCAGTTGAAGCCTTATTTACAAATAGCTATTCCCTACAAAAATGCACAGCAAAAATGGGAACCTGTGCTGCAATTCAATGAATTTTCTGCGGGGCCTTTGATTTGGGTTGTACGATCGCTCTCTAAACTACTGTTAACTCTCAAGTCTGATCGCTATAGTACCACTCAAGGTTTAACTGCTGCTGCTGTTGGTCTCAACGAAAAAACTTTCGGTAGTATTATCAATAACATTGCTGGGGTGATCTGTACTTGCCCATCTAGCTGGTCAGAACAATATCGTTTTAATGTGCGAGAAGCATTACTGACTAGCAAAGTCATTCAACATCCACAGCAAGTATTTTTTATAGAAGAAGCGATCGCTAGTCTACTGAGTGTACTCGATGCTGCCAACGGTGAACCCGTACAATTAAGTGCTCGCCAGGGTTTGCGTCCTGCAAAAATCAGCGAACATCCTCTGGTGGGTAACACTCTTGCCATCAATATTGGGGCAACTGCAACAGAAATGGCGTTGGTAGATTTGCCAGAAAATCTCCAGCAATTTACACATAATGATTTCATGCTCCACAGTTTTGCTTATGGTGGCAAGGAAATCGAGCAGGATATTATCTGCCAACTGCTTTTACCGCCAAAATCCCGACAATCACGCGCTGAGATCCAAGGTGATAGCAAAACTAGTAGTAACCCTTGGCTTTGGCAATCAGCTATTCCCGGTTTAGAACGGATGCAATGGCATAGTTTGGGATTAGAAGAATTAGAACTACCGCGAGTCGGAGAACCAGACATAACTGCTCGTGTTCGCCTTCAGCAGCGTCTAGAAAGTTCTCTTCTGGGACAGGCGGTGCTAGATGCGGCACTTGCCCTGAAGTTGATTTTACAACACCAAGACTCTTTCACCTTAGACTTGGCCGATCAGCGGTGGGTATTGCAACGGCGAGATTTGGAAAGCCAGGTATTAGTCCCGTTTGTGCGCCGCCTCAACCGCGAACTTAATAAGTTGTTGGTAGCTCGTGGCATACCCACAGAAGCAATTAATCAGGCTATCTTGACTGGAGGAGTAGCTTCTATTGAAACAGTCAACCGTTGGCTCAAGCAAAAACTCCCCAACGCCAAGATTATTCAAGATTCGTATCTCGGCGACAACGGTGCCCCAAATTGTAGCCGGGTTGCCTATGGCCTGGCCATGTTGCCTTTGCATCCCCAGGTTTTAGAAATACCCAGACAACAGTATACAGACTATTTCCTGTTTACAGAATTGCTGCGGCTTTTGCCAGATCGGTCACTATCCTTTGACGAAGTGATCCAGTTATTCGAGGGACGTGGCATTAATACCCGTGCTTGTCAGCAACGCCTGCTGGCTTTCTTGGAAGGTGAGTTACCTCCAGGTTTGATACCTAATAGTCTAGATTCTACCTGGCTTGCCCAGAGTTCCCATGAAAATTCTGACTACCAGGCGATCGCAGCCGCACCACTTTTTGAAAAACAAGGCAATCTCACCTATCGTCCTAATTCCCAACAACTTTTGTCTTTGCGTAGCTATCTCGACGCCATCCAAGCTAGTACTCAGCAATCGCTTGAAGAACCATATACAGTTAATTTTGCTTTAGAAGTAGCTCATTAGGGACGTGAGTTCGATGAACCCTCTCTAAGCCTCTCTCCGACGGCGAGAGGGGCATAAATATCTTTAGTGCGGAACGAAAAATTAGGTTTTTTAAGCCTCCCCCAAGTGCCAGAATTACTTGTAATATCATGTCCGCCTAGTTAGTTATAATTCTCGCATCTGTGCAAAAACCGCGAAATACTCTTTCCCCCTGCTCCCTGCGGTCTTAATGATAAGTCTTTCACCGGACACGATATAACTTTATAGGCCAACTCAACCTTTTAACTTGCTGCATTAAAGGTAGATGAGATAAGTACAAAAACGGCATACACTTTTTGATGGTAAAGCTAACAAAAGGAGTTGCCGTGAACAGTTTTTTATTCGTGACTGATTTAGATCATACTCTTGTAGGCAATGACAATGCACTCAAAGACTTAAACGATCGCCTACAGAAACATCGCCAAGAATATGGTACTAAAATCGTCTATGCTACTGGGCGATCGCCTGTGCTTTACCGAGAATTGCAAATAGAAAAAAATCTGATCGAACCAGATGCTCTTGTACTTTCTGTAGGTACAGAAATTTATCTTGATGGTAATGATACACCAGACTCAGGATGGTCAGAAATTCTCTCTCCTGGATGGGATCGAGAACTTGTATTATCTATTACTAATAATTACCCTGAGTTAGCTTTGCAACCAGACTCAGAACAGCGTCCATTTAAAGTAAGTTTTTTCTTAAAAGAAGCCGCAGCAGGTGACATGCTACCGCAACTTGAGTTAGAGTTGCAAAAATCTAATTTAAATATAAAGTTAATCTACAGCAGCGGAATTGACCTTGACATTGTACCCCGTACCAGCGATAAAGGTCAGGCAATGCAGTTTCTACGTCAAAAGTGGAAATTTGCAGCAGAGCAAACTGTTGTTTGTGGTGATTCAGGTAATGATATTGCTTTATTTGCTGTAGGCAACGAACGGGGAATCATTGTAGGGAATGCCCGTCCAGAGTTACTTCAATGGCACAACGAGCATCCCGCTGACTACCGTTACCTAGCACAAGATTTTTGTGCAGGTGGCATTCTCGAAGGATTAAAATATTTTGGATTCTTAGAATGATTAGTTATCTAAAAGGTATCGTCGCTGGTGTCCAAACGATTAGCAGTAATCGCGTGATTCTGACTTTAGAGGTCAATGGTATTGGGTATGATCTACAAGTTCCGCAACGACTGGCACAACAATTACCAGATTCGGGAGGAGTAGTACAGATTTTTACCCATTACCAAGTTCGTGAAGAAGTACCGTTGTTGTATGGCTTTGCTTCGCCAGCAGAAAGAGATTTATTTCGTCATTTGCTGACTGTTAGCGGTATTGGTGCGGCTTTAGCGATTACCTTATTAGACACATTGGAATTACCCGATTTAGTCCAAGCAATTATCGCCGCCAATATCCAAATTTTAATTCAAGCTCCTGGTGTTGGTAAGAAAACCGCAGAACGCATTTGTTTGGAACTCAAAAGCAAATTGATCGAGTGGCGCAAATCAGCGGGGTTCTTCGTTGCTACAGGCGGGCCAGCACCAGGAATTCTCGAAGAAGTGCAAATGACACTCTTTGCTTTAGGATATACTGCCCATGAAGTTAGCCATGCTTTACACGTGGTGAGTGAAGACATCGGACTTCCGAAAGACGCCTATGTAGAGGATTGGATTAAACAGGCGATCGCCCATCTCAGCAGCCAAGCTGAGTGCTAATTAGTGAGTACTGAGTGCTGAGTATGCCCACCGATCCTTATGCTTGGATAGAACAATCTTTGACAACTATTCATCGGGCAGACTGGTATCGGTCAGTACAAACAATTCACGGTCGCCCTGGTGCAACTGTGATTTTAGCTGGTCAAGAAGTAATTAATTTTGCCAGTAATGACTATTTGGGCTTGGCAGGGGATGAGCGTTTAATTTCTTCTGGGGTTGCAGCTACCGAAGAATTTGGCACTGGTAGCACTGGTTCAAGATTACTGAGCGGACATCGAGAATTACATAGAAAATTAGAGGAGGCGATCGCATCTCTCAAACAAACAGAAGATGCGCTGATATTCAGTTCTGGGTATCTGGCAAATCTAGGTGCGATCGCAGCTTTGATGGGTAAGCGCGATTTAATCTTATCTGACCAGTACAATCACTCCAGTCTCAAAAATGGGGCGATTCTCAGTGGTGCGGCTGTAATTGAATATCCACACAATGATATTACGGCTGTAAAAACCCACTTGATGCAAGAAAGGCAAAATTACCGCCGCTGTCTCATCGTCACCGATAGCGTCTTTAGTATGGATGGTGATTTATGTCCTTTGCCTGCACTGTTGAATCTAGCTGAAGAATTTAGCTGTATGCTGCTAGTTGATGAAGCTCATGCTACTGGAGTCATGGGCGAAACTGGCGCAGGATGTGTTGAATATTTTGGCTATACAGGAAAGCCACTAATTCAAATTGGCACTTTGAGTAAAGCTTTGGGTAGTTTAGGCGGATATGTGGCGGGAAGTGCAACATTAATCGACTTTTTAAGAAATCGCGCCCCAACTTGGATTTACACTACCGGTCTTTCCCCCGCAGACACAGCCGCAGCATTAGCAGCAATCGAGATAGTGCAACAAGAACCACAACGCCGCATCCAACTGTGGAGAAACGTAGATTATTTAAAACAGTTAATGCAAGAGTATGTAATTGATTTGAAATTACTGCCTTCAGAGTCACCGATATTATGTTTTCAATTGCCTAGTGCAGCAGAGGCACTAAAAGCAGGAAAGTATTTAAGAGATGCTGGTATTTTTGCCCCTGCGATTCGTCCGCCAACAGTACCCACAAGTCGAATTAGGATATCTGTAATGGCAACGCATCAAGCAGCACATATTGAAAAATTAGTAGCAGTATTGGGCGATCGCACAACAGTAATTTAATCAGACAACTGTAGGAAACAATGTGTGCCCTTTGTCAGTAAAGCATTAGAGGTAACCACACAGAACCCAGGCTTTTTACCGCGATCGTTTGACCTTGATGAGATGCGGAAGGACGTAGAATTATTTGAAACGTTGTATCCCTTATTGCTCAATACGGTTCGTGTAAATGGGACAACGTTTCGCCCCTAAATCTAAAAAAGTCAAGTTTAAAGAAGCGGCGTTGTAGAAAATAGCTCGGTAATTGCACCGTTGAAGTGCATCTTTGAGGCTCAGAACTCGAACGACCGAGTAAAAAGGTCAAAACTCCGAGTTCCGAACTCAAAAGACCGAATAAAAAGGTCGAAACGCCGAGTTCTCAACTCAAACGACCGAGTAAAAAGGTCGAAACTCCGAGTTCCGAACTCGAACGTCCGAGTAAAAAGGTCAAAACTCCGAGTTCCGAACTCAAAAGACCGAATAAAAAGGTCAAAACTCCGGGTTCCGAACTCGAATTTTAGAGTGCAAAAGTCAAGGAGTATGCAAAAAACTGAAAATTTGGGTTTCAAGAGATATAACTTCCTGGGACTCACAGACTTTAGAACAATAGAATTTCGCTCTAATACCATTTCACGAAATGGCTGATATAAATAATTGCTCCTTAATTTTTTCCCCTGCTCCCTGCTCCCAGACAACTTCTCTACAGGTCATTTTTGGGAATATCTTCTCGAAATTCGATGACCAATTGCATGGTTTCAACTACCAAATCTCGTAAATCCCGATTTAGAACCACAGCACCTTGAGGGCCAAACCAACGGTCAAAAATAGCGACATTACGTTTATTACCGTTGACGAACCCTTGCATAAACTTGATGAGCGAATAGTTGACAGTATCCAAGAATTTTGAGTTATTCTCAGGAACCATGCAAGCGATACCCTCTCTTGAATAGGGAAGGTCAGGTACGATTGCAAAAGTATCTGGATTTTTTTGCTGTTGCAGCCACGCTTCTAAAAGAATGCTATCGGATGAAAAAGCGTCAATAGTGCCTTTTTCCAAGGCTGCATATCCTTCTGCCCTAGTTTTAAAGTAAACTAATTTGGCTTTCGGTTGTGCCCGTGCGATCGCCTGCTCATTTGTGGTTTGTGCTAACACACCAATCCGCTTACCAATTAGAGATTCAGGAGAACCTAAATTACTTCCACTCTTGACCAATAATTGAGTACCGGTGACAGCATAGCTGACAGAAAAATCTACTTTTTTATCCCTCTCCCATGTGAAGCTAGTAGCGTCACACACAATATCAACTTGTTGGTTGACTATTTGAGGAATCCGCTGTGCAGGAGTAAGTCCAATTAATTGCAGTTGAATTTTTTTTCCTAGTTCTTTTTCTAATTGCTCTTTAATCAGAGTCAACATATCTACTGAATAACCATTTAACTTCCCTTCTTTGTCAGAGTAGGCAAAGGGAGGGGCATCTTTACTCGTACCAGCCTTTAACACTCCTGTCCTAGCAATTTTTTGCATCAAAGTTTCAGCAGCAGCAACGCTAGGCATCATCGCTGCAAACATCAGGCTCAAAATAGCTATAGTAATTTTTTGATACATACTTACTCTTGTGAATGCAGGTAAACGCATTAACTCATCTTTGTGATTTACAAACACAGTTTTATATTTAATCTTTTTACAGAATTGACTAATTTGATTAACCTATAGCCCAGCTTAAGCCAAGCAAGTTGAGCTTAATTTGAGTTGAAACAACCTTAGTGGCTTGAGATATATCAAGCTAAAGAAGTTACCACTGTCGAGTACAAGGTTAGGTAATACAGCAACTATTCTTTACATCGTCTTGAAACAAAGCACTTACAGAAAGTCGGCGATAAAGCCCACTCCTTCAAGGAGTAGAATGAATCTTCCCCTTGACTTGGGGCATCGGGAATTGGGCATTGGTGATTCTTTCCCATGCCCTATGCCCTTTTCCCTATGCCCGCTTTCATCCCACTCCGTGGCTGGGGTGAGATGAGCTTAAAGCCAATTTTAGATTTTTTTGGTTCATGCCCTGCTTCTCATGGACGGAACAAATCCAAAATCCAAAATCCAAAATTGGTTGACTCTTACCTTTGATTAGGGAGTAATAACTAATAGCAGGGGAAATTGCGCTTATATTGTTCGGTTATACGACTGTCGCCAGTAAGCGAATGATTATAACCTCGTACATATATATATAGTGAAATGTCTACCCAGTTGCTGTTAGTCGCTCTTGAATCTAGGGGTGAAAACCTGTGTACGAATGGATATTACCAAGCCTAAAGGAAGTTTTAGCCCAAAGCCAATCAACTGTGGCTGAATGTTCCCCAGCTAAAGCAGAGTGGCAGTGGCGCATTAGTTTAGCAGCAACAGAACAGCTGCTCATCAACACTCTAGCAACTGCGGCATCTGATACAACCCAAGGATTAGTTTTAGCTGCACCAGCACCTTTGTTTAGTCAGCCTATACTGACTCAAAACTTACAAACGGTAACTTTTACGGCCAAGCCATTTAACCCGTTGGCACTGATGCCATTTCAGATGCCTGTAGCTATAGCAACAACATATGAAACTGCTCCGCATGAGTCAGTATTGCCCTTACTAGCTGCCGATCCGCTAGGGACAGAGCAGTTTTGCTTGGTTTTTACAGATAAGTTTAGATTAGTCTTAGTTTTAGCAGAACACAAGAGTGGTCAAAAAACATTTTTATTTTCATTTGAGCCAGAGGTAGTCCAACAGGCGTGGCGTGCGCTGGGAGCGAGAGTCATGCTGACGAATCCCGATTTTTTCGCCGATTTGGATGCATTAGTTCAGCAGTATTCTCCAGTAGCTCCAGATTACCGGACTGTAATTCAGTTTAGTCAGTTATTGCTTCAAGAATTACCAGAGTTAGAAGCAGATAAGGAAATTAGGGAACACAGTGAGACGACTTCACAAACTCCCTCCACTTTACCTTGTGTCAATTCCTCTATTTCCTCATCAGCAAAGGTATCTTCTCGTCCTGATGTGGAATTATTACAGGCCTTTGCTCACGAAGTTCGCACTCCTCTAACTACTATTCGCACTATGACTCGCTTACTACTGAAGCGAAAAGATTTACCTGCTAATGTAATCAGTCGCTTAGAAGTGATCGACCACGAGTGTACCGAGCAAATTGATCGAATGGAGTTACTATTTAAAGCAGCAGAATTAGAAACATCTGCTTCAGTCAAATCTTCGCACACTCAACTTACACCAACGTCTTTAGATCAAGTTTTGCAGCAAAGTATTCCCCGTTGGCAACAAGCGGCGAGTAGACGAAGCTTGACTTTGGATGTGGTTTTACCTCAACAACTACCAACGGTAGTGAGTAACCCCACGATGTTAGACCGGGTACTGACTGGTTTGATTGAGAATTTTACTCGTAGTTTACCTGCTGGTAGCCATATTCAAGTTCAAGTTATTCCGGCAGGTGATCAACTGAAGTTACAATTATCGCCTCAACCTCAGTGCAAAGATACTAGTAAAGCTGCCACACCGACAACACCACCAATTCGCAAAGCTCTTGGCCAATTGCTGATGTTCCAGCCGGAAACAGGTACGATTAGTCTCAATATTGCTGCAACTAAGCATTTGTTTCAGGCGATTGGGGGTAAACTCATTGTGCGTCAGCGTCCTGAATACGGGGAAGTGTTGACTATTTTCCTGCCTTTAGAAGTTAGTGCTAAACAGTGGTAATAAGCTAATAAAAGGACACAATTGTTACTCTTGTTATCTAATCTAAGTTTTAGGTTTATTACGCACAGTTGGCAAATGTATTGTAAAAACCGAACCTTCATTAACTTTACTTTTTACAGTAATAAAACCACCAGAACGCCATAGTAACTGCTGTACAACCGTTAAGCCTAATCCTGGCCCGCTAGATTCATCTGTTGCGCCTGAACGCACACGATAAAAGCTGTCGAAAATTCTGGGAATCTCTGTTTCGGCTATGCCAATGCCAGTGTCGCGGAAGTCTAATTGGATATAGTCGCCATGTACACGGGTTTTTACCCACACTTGTCCGCCATCAGGGGTAAATTTAATGCTGTTATGCAGCATATTAATCACAATCAGCCTCAGTCCACCGCTGACGCACCAAACAGGTGGGAGTTCAGTAGGTACTGTATAAGCTAACATGATCCCTTTTTCTTGTGCTATGGGTTGGTAGGTACTGACTATTCCGGGGACAATATCAGAAAGACGTACTGACTCCAAAGTGATATCGTGTAAACTATGCTCCAACTGCACCAGATCTAACAAACCGGTGATTAAAGAATTCTGGCGATCGCATTGAATATTTAACATTTGTAAATAGCGTTGCCGTTGGGGAGGTTTCAAAGTTGAGGAATTTAACAACGACAGCGCTGTCTTCATGTGGGTGAGGGGAGTACGCAATTCCTGACACACATTGCGTAAGAATTCATCTTTAAGTTTTTCTCTGCTGTGCAAGTTTTGATTTTGCCGCTGCAACCTGGCGATGCGCTGATTCATGATTTGATGATTAATTTCATCCTGTCGCTGGAGTTGTTTGACTAATAGCTGACTCATCAGTACAGGTTCAGGCATAGCGGGGCAGATAAAATCATTTGGTAGGCTCAAGGATGATTCTGAGGTTTTTGCTTGTTTGATGCCATCCAAGACTTGCTGAATTACTCTACCTTCTACAGTATTTATAGCTAATAAAGTCCGATTTTTACTGGTATTTATTCTCTTTAATATTTGTGTTTTGCGTCTTTTAAGCGGTCGATGAGCCACAATTAAACTGCAAAACTGTGGCGACAAGATTATTAAAAAGTATTCTCGTTGCAGTTGCTTATTTGGTAGTAACTGTAGGCTGTGGCTAGTAGTTGATGGGCTAAAATATTTACTGCTCGTTTGGTCTGCTTTCCTCCTTTCCTCAATTTGACAGTTATAGATGACAACAGACGCATTTACTGATGACTGATAACGCGCTAATTCTGAACGCCAAATTTCTCCTGGTGGTAGCTTTACCCATAAAGTAGCTGCAATTTTCTGCTCAATTAATAAATCTATTTGTGACCTTAGTATTGATAGTAGGGTAGCAGGACTGAGAGGCATGGCTTGCGGAGGCGCTTGCATTCCCAAAGCCAGCTGATAAACGGATAAATCCTGAACAGGAGATTCATTCATGAGTCAAGCACAACAAGAAAAAATTAAAAAGGATGAAGGAAGAAATAACTCTGTCTTTGCTTTTCATCCTAATGTGTACATTGTTTGCACAAAAGCTACAAAAATTAATAATAATGATGAAATATAAAATATGAAATATGAAATATAAAACTAATGGAGTTTATCATTTAAAATAAACTGTGACAAGCGGATCTGGGCTTGAATAATTTATAATTAATCAATTATGTTATGTTTCTCATTTATTTTTAACCTTAGACTCTCATCTAGGTTATTGGTTCACTAGAAAAGACGCGATACTTCGCGTCTCTTCTAATGCTAATAAGTGCAATTTGGTATTAACTTTGGATCTTCAGTCTTTGTTGTAAAGCTTCTCTGGCGTGTTCTCGGTCGTCAAAATGGATTTTTTCAGTACCGAGAATTTGGTAGTCTTCGTGACCTTTACCAGCAAGTAAAACTCCATCGCCTGGTTGCGCTTGTAAAATAGCAGTACGAATGGCAGATGAGCGATCGCCTATAACTGTCGGATTTGCTGTTGACGGGATTCCTGCCAAAATATCTTGCAGAATCTTTTCTGGGTCTTCAGTGCGAGGATTATCTGATGTCACGACAGCCACATCAGCTAATTCTGCGGCGATTTTACCCATTTTTGGGCGCTTAGTGCGATCGCGATCGCCACCACAACCAAACACGCAAATCATCTTACCAGGAATAAACGGACGTGCAGCTTTGAGTAAATTCTCTAAACTGTCTGGTGTGTGGGCATAATCTACAATGACGCTGATATCTTGGTGAGGAACAATCTGCACTCGTTCCATCCGTCCGGGAACTCCAGGAAACTCAGGGATAGCAGCTGCGACTAACTGCAAATCTAGTCCTAAGTGTAAAACTGTCCCTACCGCTGCCAAAAGATTTTCTAAATTATATTGACCGACTAAAGGTGAACGAAAAGCCACATCACCCTTTGGTGTATGCAAAATACCGCCAACACCATTAGGCTCATAATTCAAGTCACTCATCCACAAATCAGCATTGGCATCGGTGACACTGTAACTCCAAACCCGTTCTGAATTCAACGATGCAATTAATCGCTTCCCATAAGGGTCATCAGCATTAACGATCGCCCGTCCTTTAAGATAATCTGGGCTAAACAACAACGCTTTTGCCGCAAAATAATCTTCCATATCGCGGTGATAGTCTAGGTGGTCTTGGGTGAGATTGCTAAACACCCCCACCTCAAACTCACAACCCAGCACTCGACCTTGGGCTAAAGCGTGAGAACTAACCTCCATCACCCCAAATTCGCAACCAGCATTCACAGCTTCTGCTAGCTGCTGTTGTAGTTCCACCGCAAACGGTGTGGTGTGAACAGCAATTTGCTCAAAACCAGGCCAACGAGTGTACAGCGTTCCCATTAAAGCCGTTGGTAGACTTGCTTTATCCAACAGAAATTCAATCAGGTGAGTAGTTGTAGTTTTACCATTAGTACCAGTCACACCCACCAGTTTGAGTTTTTGACTGGGATAACCGTAAAAAGCACCTGCTATTTGGGCACAGGCTTTAGTCATATTATTGGCACTGATGACAACAGCCTCAGTTGTGGGAGGATTTTTCTCGACAGCTTGAGGAGAGACAATCGCTGCTACAGCACCCGATGCGATCGCACTTTGCCAAAATTCTCCACCATCTACCCGTGTTCCGGGCATACCAATAAACAAATCTCCCAAACCGCAAGCATGGGAATTCGTCTTTAAGCCTTTTACCTCCGCATCCTCTAAAGCAGGATGGTTAGGCAATTGCTCTACACTGTCTATCGCTGCTAGTAATTCCCGCAGTTTCATCTTGTGAACCTCGTCACACGCATTTCTTGCGCTTATTCTGCATTATTTTTTTCTATTTGGACAAATACTTACGCAGCATTTGCTCCAACTGCTGCACACTAGCACGAGGAGAAGGACGTGGCAAATGTTCTTCGATTACATTTGTTTTCCCCTCTGTGCCTCTGCGGTTCGATAAATATAAAACCGGCACTTCGTACTGATACGCTAAGAACCAATCTTCACGAGTTGTGATATCTCGAATTTCTAACTCAAAACTGAGATTTTGAATCTGTTCGAGCTTTTCTTGTAAACCCTCACATAAATGGCATCCTGGTTTACTGTATAAAATTAATCGCATTTGCTTTTATCCATGCCGCGATCGCGTTTCTACAAGTCATGATAAGCGGAAATTGGGCTGGGGATTAGGGATTGGGGATTGGGGATTGGGGATTGGGGATTGGGGATTGGGGATTGGGGATT
>NZ_JCACKA010000064.1:0-125873 GCF_059505145.1 Mojavia sp. | reverse complement strand
AAAGTATCAAATTGTACCTATATAAATCAATTCATCCTTTCATTCAGCAATGCCAGAAATTGTTCAACTAGTCAACTTGCAATCGCTCTACCTCAGAGGCAATCAACTGAGCAGTCTGCCACCAGAAATTGGACAACTGGTTAATTTGCAATTACTCGACCTCCAATATAATCAACTGAGCAGTCTGCCACCAGAAATTGGACAACTGGTTAATTTGCAAACGCTCGACTTCCAATATAATCAACTGAGCACTCTGCCAGCGGAAATTGGACAACTGGTCAACTTGCAATTGCTCGACCTCAGGCGCAATCAATTGAGCAGTCTGCCACGAGAAATTGGACAACTGGTTAATTTGCAATCGCTCAACCTCTACAACAATCAGCTCAGTACTCTGCCGGGCGAAATCAGGCAATTACCAAATCTGGAAAAGCTTGATATTCGTAGAAATCCACTACCCATTCCACCTGAGATTTTGGGGCCAAACAAGACGTGACAAAATCCAGGTGATGTGAATGAAATCCTGGATTTTTATTTTCGGGTGCAAGATCCAAAGGAAACTGAACCCCTCTACGAAGCAAAATTCTTAATTGTTGGCGAAGGGGGAGCGGGTAAAAGCTCTTTAGCTAAGAAAATTAAAAACGAAAACTACAATTTATTCTCGAATGAGAAATCAACCCAAGGCATTGAAGTAATACGGTGGCACTTCACCCAACCAAATGGCAAAGATTTTCGCGTCAACATCTGGGATTTTGGCGGACAAGAAATCTACCACCAAACCCATCAATTTTTCCTCACCGAACGTTCTCTTTATGCTTTAGTCGCTGATACTCGCAAAGAAAACACAGACTTTTACTGGTGGCTTAAGGTTGTTGAACTCTTAAGTGAAAATAGTCCAGTTCTGATTATTAAAAACGAAAAACAAGACCGTCAATGCGAAGTTAATGAGCGTCAATTGCGTGGCGAATTCACCAATTTAAAAGAAGCTTTACCAACCAATCTAGCAACCAATCGCGGTTTACCAGAAATTAAACAAGCTATTCAAGCCTACATCAGTAGACTTCCCCACGTTGGTACACCTCTGCCAAAACTCTGGGTGAGAGTTCGTTCTGCTTTAGAAAATTACTCCCGCAACTACATTAGCTTTTACGAATACGAAAACCTTTGCCGAGTTAATAATTTAACTGACCGTCAAGATATGCTGCGGCTGAGTCGCTATCTGCACGACCTCGGCGTTTGCCTACACTTTCAAGATGATTCTACACTCAAACACTATGTTATCCTCAAACCAGAATGGGGAACTACTGCCGTCTACAAAGTATTAGACAATAAAAACGTCGAGCAAAATCTGGGATGTTTCACCCAGGATAATCTCAAAGATATCTGGAAAGACAGGCAATATGCTGATATGCGAGATGAACTGCTGCAACTCATGATGCGGTTCAAACTTTGCTACCCAATTCCTAATCGTCCCGGCAATTATATTGCACCGCAACTACTCGATATCAATCAACCCAACTACACTTGGGAGCAATCTCATAATCTCATTTTGCGCTACAAATATGAGTTCATGCCCAAGGGTATTATTACCCGCTTCATTGTTGAAATACACCCTTGGATTGAAGCACAAAAACTCGTTTGGAGAAGCGGCGTTGTTCTCAACCAATACCAAACTCGTGCTGAAGTTATTGAAAATTACAATCTAAAAGAAATCAAAATCCGAGTAACAGGAAATCGCAAGAAAGAATTGCTAGCAGTCGTCACTCACGAACTCGAAAAAATCCACAAATCTTTTGAACGTTTGCAGTATGACACTCTTGTTCCTTGTAACTGCAAAGAATGTGAGGGAAGCTCAACACCTCATTCCTACCCATTGGAAAATTTGTATAAGCGTTTAAAAGCTGGGCGCTATCAAATTGAGTGCGAGAACAGCTATGAAATGGTAGATGTCCGCAGGCTAATTGATGATGTCAATCTACAATCCCAATTTGAACCACTACAACAGGAATTAACTAAAGCCAGAGATGAATCATTCAAAAATCAAGCGATGATGAAATACAACGATTTCCAAATATTAGTTACAGCAGACCGCAAAATTCGCGCTTCCTCAGAACAAGGCGACGAGTGGGGCGAATTGCGCTTGGAAATTAACAGAATTAAACTGTCATTAAAACTGATTGAGTCTCGCCAAACAGATACCGATTTACTTAAAGCATTAGGTGGCGAACTCTACCAAGCACTTTTCCCTATAGATATTCGCGGTCAATTACGGGCTACAATCGCAGGCGCACAAGCAAATGGCTACGAGGTACGCCTGCGCCTAGTGTTTGAATCTCCCGAACTAGCCGCCCTCCCTTGGGAATTTCTCTATGATGAGGGTACTAATACTTTCCTCGCAAACAACACCCAAACCTTACTCTCGCGTTATGTTGACGTTCCCCTGCAAAAGCGCGACCTCAAAACCGCCAGCCTACCGCTAAAAGTCCTGCTAGTCATCTCTAGCCCTACTAACTTAGGTAAATTAGATGTTGCTGGGGAAGAACGCCTCATCCGTGACTCACTGGCAAAACACATAGATGCAGGCAAAATTGAGTTAGATGTGCTACCAGACGCAACCATCCGCAACATCAACCAAAAGCTACGCGAAAAATCTTACAATGTTTTCCACTTCATCGGTCACGGTAAATTTGATAACAACAAAGGCGGTATTGCCCTAGTAGATACCGACGGCAAATATAAATTATTGGATGATGAGGGTTTTGCCAACTTCTTCTTAGGCAACCGTAACCTGGGGTTAGCTGTGCTAAATTCTTGTCAAGGTGCTGCGGTGTCTGACAACCAAGCATTTGCAGGTATAGCCCCCAACCTAGTGCGCCGAGGAATCCCCGCAGTAGTCGCCATGCAATACGAAATCCTCGACACCACCGCCAAGCTGTTTGCTGATGAATTTTACCGCACTCTCGCTCTAGGCTGGCCTGTAGACGCAGCCATGCAAACCACCCGCAACGCCATTTCTCAAGAAGTTGGCTTAGATAAGCCTGATTTTGCCACACCAGTGCTTTATATGCGAGCTAAGGATGGAATAATTTTAAGTGGGTTGTAAAGGCCTTGTTGCTATAGTTACTAAAATTATAGTCTTAGAGGATGTCTGAAAACTTTTTGGTGTTGTATTTAAGACTTGTAGATCCCCCTAAATCCCCCTTAAAAAGGGGGACTTTGACTCTTCCCCCTTTTTAAGGCTACGGTGTACACACATCTGTGTACTAAACCGAAATCATTGTAGATCCGTCATTATCCTCCGATAAATTGGAGGACTTTGAGGGATTTTAGCCCCCCTTGGAAAGGGGGGTTGGGGGGATCAAAAGCCTGTGAGGCAACTCTCAAAGACTTGTGTGTACACCGTAGGCTCCCTGCCCCCTGCCCCCTGCGGTCTTCATGATAAGCCTTTAACCGAACACGATATCATTCATCCTCGTCACGAATAATTGTCAAACCTAAAGCTTTGTAAGCAGCCAGCATTTGATTAGATACTGTCGGTGCAGTTACAAGGTAAGTCAGTGCATGAATCGACTCCACTATATAAGGAGCCGCTGTGTCTAATTTTTGTGCTGTCACTAACCCGACTACCTCAGCCGAACCAGCAATCATCGCGCGTTTGACATGAGCCTCATCCAAGTTTGGTACGCTAATTCCAATCTCTGGATGCAAACTGCACACTCCTAACATGCACAAATCTGCACGAATCATCCGTAATGACTCGATTGTGACAGTACCCACGTTGACTAAGGCTTTTTTGTAGAGTTTGCCACCCAACATCACAACTTCTATATGGGGATGTTCTGCTAATGCGATCGCAATTGGCGGACTATTTGTCACGACTGTGGCTTGCAAATCCAGAGGTAAATGACGGGTTACTTGCAGAGTTGTCGTTCCTCCATCTAATATTACCACCTGCCCCGGAGAAACTAATTTTGCTGCTGCACGGGCGATCGCTTCCTTTTCTTTTGGCGCTTGCTTTTGGCGATCGGCATAACTCGCGGTGGCTGGCGAAGTCAGCAGTGCGCCGCCATGAACGCGTTGCAATAGTCCAGCTTCTGCTAGTTCCCGCAAATCCCGACGAATCGTATCCTCAGAAACCTTAAGAACAGCGCTGAGTTCTGTTGACAGCACCTTCTTCTCACGATGCAGAATTTCTAAGATGAATTGTCGGCGTTCAGCAGTTAGCATAATGATTTTCCTGAAATTGCGTTTTTAATCTTGAATTTGCACGTTTGTGAGTTTATACTTATTGCATCAGGTTCAATTAAATAGATTACAAGAGCTAGAACTAACTTCTAAACCTTGGTGGCGGGAGTATTAAGACTATCTCTAGGTAGCCTATTCACTTAATAGTGGTAATGTGCAGGTTTTTGTACGTTTATCCGTAACTGCAATTGAATTCAAGCACATTCAGGCACAGCTAAATGTATTAATTTTGGCACTTGAACGCGTGCTAACTCAAGCCACAAGGTTCAATAATGGTTCCTAGTGGGTTACTTTTGCTTGGGAAACGGTTGGATATTTATTTTTCGTGATTTGCTCATGCGGTTAGTCTGTCCAAATTACCCCCTATTCCAGAAATAAGCCATGACTATTGCTAAAACCCAATTTCCTATTGACCTCGGTGCTTATAAATATTTGGCACTCAATCCCGCGAATGCCACTCTGACAGCAGAACAGCGAGAAACACTGAAAGCAAACATTCAACTGTGCCGGGATGCGATCGTTTTTTTTACGGCGACAGGTGCGGCTAGAGGGGTGGGTGGTCACACTGGCGGCCCATACGATACAGTCCCAGAGGTGATGATCCTTGATGCCTTCTTCCGGGGTGCATCAGAGCAATTTGTACCGATTTTCTTTGATGAAGCCGGACATCGAGTTGCAACTCAGTACCTAATGGCAACGCTGCACGGTCACTTACCAGCAGAACAACTCCTGCGTTACCGCGAAGCACATTCCCATTTGCCGGGACACCCAGAATTAGGGCTAACTCCTGGGGTAAAATTTAGCTCTGGACGATTGGGGCACGTGTGGCCCTACGTCAATGGTGTAGCAATGGCGAATCCGGGGAAAGTGGTTTTTTGCCTGGGTTCTGATGGCTCTCAGCAAGAAGGTAACGATGCGGAAGCGGCTCGTTTAGCTATTGCCCAGCATCTCAACGTCAAGCTAATTATTGACGATAATGATGTAACGATCGCCGGACATCCTTCTAAATATTTACCTGGTTTCACTGTCGCCAAAACCCTAGAAGGTCATGGTTTGAAGGTACTGCAAGGAGATGGGGAAGATTTAGACGATTTATACAGTCGCCTTTGCCAAGCTGTGAATACACCCGGCGCGATCGCACTCATCAACAAACGCCCCATGTGTCCCGGTATTGAAGGCTTGGAAGGTTCAACCCACGGTCATGATGTAATTTCCGTAGATTTGGCGATTAAATATCTCGAATCTCGCGGACAAACTGCGGCTGTCGAATACCTCAAAAACATCCAAAAACCCAAGCAAACTTATACGTTTCTTGGTTCCAGCGACAAATGGGGAGCGAACCGCAACGTCTTTGGTGAAGCTGTGGTAAATGTCCTCAGCCGCATGAGCGAAGCAGAACGCAAAGAAAAAGTCAAGGTAATTGACAGTGACCTAGAAGGCTCCTGCGGTTTGAAGAAAATCCATGATACCTACCCCGAAGTTTTTATTCCCTCTGGCATTATGGAACGGGGTAATTTCTCGGCTGCGGCTGGATTTGGGATGCAAAAAGGCAAACAAGGTATTTTTGCCACCTTCAGCGCTTTTTTGGAAATGTGCATCTCCGAAATCACGATGGCGCGGCTGAATTATTCCAACGTCCTCTGCCATTTTTCTCATGCAGGTATTGATGACATGGCAGATAACACCTGTCATTTCGGTTTAAACAATATGTTTGCCGATAATGGCTTGGATGATGGCTACGAAACACGGCTGTACTTCCCCGCAGATGTTAATCAAATGACAGCCTGTGTAGAATCTGTGTTCTCTGACCCTGGACTGCGGTTTATTTTCTCCACCCGTTCCAAAGTGCCCAATATTTTGGATAGTAACGGTAATGATTTCTTTGGCAACGGCTACAAATTTGTCTCTGGTAAAGATGAAGTTATCCGCGAGGGAAAACAAGGTTACATTGTAAGTTTTGGTGATGCTTTATACCGTTCTCTGGATGCTGTGGAACGTCTGAAGCAAGAAGGGTTGGATGTGGGTTTGATTAATAAGCCAACTTTAAACGTCGTAGATGAAGAAGCGATCGCCAAAATCGGCAAAGCGCCTTTTGTTCTGGTGGTGGAAGCCTTCAACCGTCGGACTGGCTTAGGTAGCCGTTTCGGTTCCTGGTTGTTAGAACGCGGGTTGACTCCTAAATATGCTCATCTTGGCACTCATAAGGAAGGTTGCGGTGGTTTATGGGAACAGTACCCGCATCAGGGTATTGATCCAGTGAGCATTATCAATAAGGTGAAGGAGTTAGCCGGCGCAAGGTAATTGTAATCGGGTGGGTTATGCCGTAGGCTAACGCACCGATGATCTACACCTTTTTTGTTTCGCGCAAAGGCGCAAAGACGCAAAGAAGAACACAGAATTTTAGACTACTCTTTTTCTTTGCGTTCTTCGTGTCCTTTGCGGTTTGTTGTATCTTCGTTTGTTTACGCGATCGCATGATTGCGCTGCACTCCGCGCAATTGCATAACCCACCTAAAAGCTGCTGAGGTTACACTTCGATCAGAACAGATTGCGATCGCATTTCTGGTGGGATTTCTGCCAACAGGCGGGGATTCCCTTGCAATCATTCATTATGGGCAACCCCTGTCTCTGTCATAAACTATACGGAAATTTCTACTTTTAATATGACTATAAACCAAAATATGATAATTCCATACAGTTGTTAGTCAATGTTAGTACATACTAATGAATGCTGTTAGACAGATTCTAACTTGCGATGATGTTGCTGATGATGCACTACTTTTACAAACAATCCTATTAGCAGATGATTGTTATGTTGAAATAGTCGATTCTGGTTTAGCTTTACTTAGTTTTCTAGAAACAAGTCTTAACCTACCAGACTTATTAATATTAGATATAAATATGCCTGTAATGGATGGGTTTGAAGTTATAACAAAGATTAAACAATCTGACATATTTAAAAATATTCCTATCTTAGTCGTAACAGGATTGGATGAAAATTATATTCAAGAAAACATTAACAAAAATATTGACTTAAAAATTGACGGATATATTCAAAAACCTATCAACGTCGATAGTGTACTTACTTTAGTTAAAAACATTTTAAGTAAAGCAAGGAATTAATTAAAAACTGCTTGAACTTTTTCAATTAGTAAATCAGGATCTACAGGCTTCTTAATAATTCCATTAGCTTGTGTATTAGTTAAATCTGTTTCTACTAATTCTTTATATGCTGTGATTAGTAAAACAGGTAAATTTTGTAAATCTTTATCTTCTCTTATACATTGAAGTACTTCCAAACCACTGATCTCAGGCATCATAACATCTAGTAGCAGTAAATCAGGCTTATGAATTCTTACCTTATTAACCGCTTCTACTCCAGATGTTACGAACTCAGCATTATAACCTTCCATCTCTAAAAAGAACTGTAGAAGAATGCAATTATCTGTAACATCGTCGCAAATCAGAATATAGTTCATAAAAAATTAGATATTATTCTTTTACTATTTCATATTTCTGCTATCCGATTAACATTAACCTTTAGAGTGACATATATTACATTAAATTTTATTAATTATAGCTAGGTGTATATGTCTTTCGATATAACATCATGTCCGCTAAATTAGTTGTGATATGTCATTGCGAGTGCAACGAAGTGGAACGACGCAATCCCAATATCTTTGCGATTGCTTCCCTCCGGTCGCAATGACAAGTGTTTAACCGGACATGATATAACAAGGAAATCATCCTATTCATAAACATCAACGCAAAACTCGTTAAAACGAACGTCAAACTTATAGATGCTTATACTTTTATCTATTAAAGTAAAATTTATGAAAGCGAACGTCAAACTTACAAATGCGATTGTAAAACCTGCAAATGCTTATGTATGTCTGACAAACTTAAAGTGAATAAACTACATCTTTTTTGTTTCGCGCATAGAGACTTAGCAACACACGCTTGGATTGTCGTCAAGGATGGGAAAACCCCGCCCTTACTAACACCAAATCTGGACAACGCGACCTTGCAGTTGTTGTCCTAGCCAAGGAGTATTACTAGAAAGTGTATGAAGATTTTTTCTCTCAACTTTCCAGTTCTGCTGAGGGTCAAATAAAGTTAATTCTGCTTTTTGATTTGGTGCGATCGCACTTACTTTCTGTTTCAAACACTCGGCTGGGCGATTACTCAAACCACGCCATAATTCCAAAGCTGTAAATTCCCCAGTCTCAACCAGATTTTGCCATAACAAAGGTAATGCTAACTCGAAACCAATTGCCCCTGGTGGTGCTTCGGCAAAAGCTTGGACTTTTTCTTCGTAAGTGTAAGGTGCGTGATCAATGGCGATCGCATCTATAACCCCTGTACGTACCCCCTCGCGTAACGCCGCTACATCGCTGGGATTTCCTAAGGGTGGATCTAAATGCAAACTAGTGTGATAACTCTTAACAGATTTTGTATCTAGTAACAGATGCATCCAAGTGGTGCTGGCGGTGATGGGTAAACCAGCAGCCTTTGCCGATGCGATTAATTCCACACTGCGGGCTGTAGAAACTCGCATAATATGTACATGGGAATTACCTGTGGCGGCTATTAATTCTAGTAAAGCGGCGATCGCAGTTGTTTCCGCGATCGCAGGTATTGGCGGTAATCCTAAACGAAGTGCATCTGACCCTTCGCGCATTACCCCATTAGCTGTTAGTTGCAGATTACATGGCCAAAAAGCTACTGGTTTACCTAAAGGTAAAACATATTCCAACACCCGCCGCACTAACCCTAAATTTTCCCAAGGCTGACCGTCGGTAAATCCAACAACTCCCGCATCAGCTAAATCTGCTAATTCTGTTAATTGCTTTCCAGCAATATCCAGGGTAATAGCACCCCAGAGATGAAGATGGGGAGCAGAGGAGCAGGGGAGCAGGAAAGAAGAATGCAAGTTCTCCTCTGCCCCTCTCTTCTTCTGTAACTGTGCTACAAGAGCAGGGTTATCAATGGGTGGAGATGTGCTGGGTAAGATGCTCACTCTGGTAAAGCCGCCAGCCGCAGCCGCTTGTAACAGAGATGAGAGGGTTTCCCGTTCTTCAAACCCCGGTTCACCAGAGTGGCTATACAAATCCACTAACCCAGGCCCCAGAACTAATCCCCGACAATCCCTAATTTGGGTATCGGGACTAATATTGTTAATGTGCGGGGCAACTGCTTGGATATAACCATCAGCAATTAGCACATCAACTAGTTGGTCGGTTCCAGAAACTGGGTCAATTACCCGTACTTGTTGTAGCAGTTCAGTTGTCATGTTAGCTATCAGCTATTACCTATCAGCACTTCAGCTGTTTGTCTATTCTGAGTTATTTGTTGACCGACAGCTTAACACTGACTTCTACAATGCCCCAGCTGCCGTTTTATCTAACACACCTCCACCTAAGTGAGTGGTGATGTTCATTGCTTGTAGCACTGGTAAACCATTCGGCCCGGAGGGGTAATCGATGACGCTGACTGCGCCATTACCCTGGCGGAAATTCCAGAAATTATCTGGTGGTAAACCTAGAATATGACATAGCAAAGTTTTATTAGTAGCGTCATGAGCCACTATCAATCCGGTTTTGAGTTGGCTTTCTGATGCTGCTTGCACAATTGACTCCCAAGCTGCGACGCTGCGTTCCCATACCTGCTGTAAGTTTTCCCCTTCGGGCATTTGTACTTCTGCTGGTGCTGTCCGCCAGCGTTCTAACTCTCCTGGAAATTCTTGCTCGATTTCTGCTTCTAATTTTCCTTCCCAGAGTCCGTGGCTGATTTCCCTTAAACCATCTTGTAATTCCAACTTTACACTAGGATGGTGCTGCAAAATAATCTCTGCTGTTTCTTTGGGACGCAGCATTGAGCTACTAATAGCAAAATCAATTGCCACATCTTGGAGAAATTCACCGGCTTTTTGCGCCTGTTGTCTACCATTATCGTTGAGGGGAACGTCAATTTGTCCCTGAAACCGAGTTTGGCGATTCCACTCGGTTTCTCCATGACGTACCAGCAATAATCGTACTCCTTGATGCCCCGGTCGCAATGAGGGCAGAATCTCTCCAGTATATTGCGTCTGATTTAACGACTCTAGTTGGACTGCTTCTCCCAAACCGCCAGCAAAATTCAATACAGTAATGCCACAGTTAGATTGCTGTATTGAATGATAGCGGCTTGGGGGAATGCCCAGCGCAGTGCTAATGAGAGCGCGATTAATACCGTTATGTCCCACTATCAGCAGAGTTTCACCTTGATGTCGGGGTAAAGTGTCTTGCCAAAACTGCCGCGCCTGTTCGTATAAAGCCAGAACAGGAAAGTGTTCTTTGGTTCCCTGTGCGTCTTCAAGCAGCATCCGCAGTTTGTCGGGGGTTTCTTTCCAGATGCGGTAGTCTTCAGCAAACTTTTGTTGCACATCAGCCGACAGCATTTCTGCCCACAAAGGTAGGTGAATTTCCATCAGCTTGTTGGAAACTTGGGGAACGGCAGACTGTACAGCATTAATCATCAACTCGCTGTGGATAATTTCTGCTGTATGTTTTGCTCGCTGTAAGGGACTGGTATAAATTGCTTGAAATAAAATATTGCCGAGGGCTTTGCCTAGTTTACTGGCATCGTTACGACCTTTTTCCGTTAATTTCGACGCATCAGTGCGCCCTTGAATACGTCGCTCGGTGTTATAGCTGCTTTGACCGTGGCGTACTATGATGACACGAGTCATCCGACTTGCCCTCCTCTATCTAAAGGACTAATTTTACTGCAAAGTGTTTGCAGAATTACTTATATAGATAGATTAGGGATAATAGTCAACAATCTACCTGCCTTTGGTTATCGAAAAGCATATTTAAAGTAAAGGCGCTAATTGATGCCTGTTTACTCTTGTCCTAGATCCAACTGTACTTGCGCTCCGTCGTTCCCGTTAAAAGACTGAGAAGGAACAAAGAAAACATTGCTGTCGGGCGCTGATATTGATTGTTGCAACTGTAACTGTTGAGAAGTCCTATTGATTTGTTGATTACTACTAGGGACGCTTATCGGATCTTTTTGTTCAAAAAAGCTGGCAAAGTCCTGCTGGGCATTTCTATTATTAATTCCTGTTAAAGAATCCCCAGTTATTGAAATATTTTCTGTATTTGCGCTTGATGCTTCTGATGACTGTGCTTGAGCCGGGCTTTCTAAGCTTATAAAAGCTGCCGTAATTGCGAATAAAGCAACAATTTTAGTGTTCATTTGTTTTATCCTAACTCGTCTATAGTATTGCTTGCTGTTATTTGGCAAACGAAGGATTTTTATGCAACTCGATTATAAGTTAAGCTTTAATATTAATTGTATTTTCCAATACTTTAGTTAGTCAATATTGTTTGTTATTTATTAAATAAATGAAATACATAAAATCATATTTGAGTTATGTTACAGATTATCTAAAATTGCAAAATTTTATTAGATTACCAGGGCGAAAACAGACGGTGGGAGTGACGGCAAAAGATAATAGACTGTTCGTGGAAGCTGTATACCGTTACACGAAAGATTTGGTGATTTTCGAGTCGTTCATACCCGCTTTAGTCGATGGGCAAGGTGTGGCGTATGGCAAAAAGTATTTGAGGCACTAGCCGGATGGGTTTGGCGAAGCCATCGGTTGCAGCAAAGGTGGACTAAGTATAAAGATTTATGCTGTGGTAGATGCTTTGAGTAATCCTACTGGCTTTCATTTGACTCCTGGACAAGCATTTGACCTTGATGGAGTCGATGTTCTGCTCGAAGACCTTGCAGCCGATACATTGATTGCAGGCAAGGGATACGATGCAAGAGAACGGGTGATTGAACGACTTGAACAACAGGGCAAAACGTCTGTGATTACCCCCAAACGCAACCGTAGACGATCGCGTGAATATGACGCAAAATTGTACAAACTAAGACAACGAAAGTGAGAATTTCTTTGCTCAACTCAAACGGTATCGAGCGATCGCCACACGCTATGATAAGCGAGCTAAAAACTTTCTCGGCGCAATTTATCTTGCTGCTACTGTTATCTGGCTTAATTGATGAACGTCCTAGAACTAAGCAAAATATAGATAACGCTTCATGGCGATATAGTTAATCGCTAAATATGTAGTTTATTAAACTTGAATAATAATATTAATTTAATTGGGCACTATTAATATACCAATCAAATATTTTGTGAATTTAAGAGTTTTCCTTACCAACACTTAAATTACATACCAGTTTCCCTTCCTGATTTTTCAACACAGCACAAATTATGTTCAATCTTCCTGGCTATACTTTTGTAGAAACCTTGAACGAAGGGCTTGATAGCTTTGTTTATCGCGCCATCAAACAGGTAGATAAAACTTCAGTAATCATTAAAGCACTTAAGGCAGAATATCCCAGCTTAAAAGAGTTAAGTAGAATAAAACATGAATATAAAATCCTGAATAGCTTAATAGATGTGAAAGAAGTTATTAATCCTTTAGGTTTAAAAAAATATCAAAACAGGCTAGCTCTAGTTATAGAAGATTTTAGTGCCATATCGCTCAACAATTTTAACAATACCTATAAATTATCACTTAAAGATTTCCTGCTTATTGCTACGCAATTGGTATCAGCTTTAGCAAATATCCATAACAAACAGGTTATTCATAAAGATATAAAACCTCAAAATATTATTATTAATCCGAAAGAGCTAACTATTAAACTCATCGACTTTAGTATTGCATCACACTTATCTAGAGAAAACCCAACTGTCAGCAACCCTAACTTAATCGAAGGCACTCTTGCCTATATGTCTCCTGAGCAAACTGGCAGAATGAATCGGTCACTTGATTATCGTACCGATTTTTATTCTTTAGGAGCAACTTTTTATCAAATGCTCACTGGTTTGTTACCTTTTGACAGCAATGACCCGCTAGAAATCATTCACTCTCACATTGCTAAAATTCCAGCTTCACCTCACGAAATAAATTCAGAAATTCCGCCAGCAGTTTCTCATATTGTGATGAAACTCTTGGCTAAAATGGCTGAAGATAGATATCAAAGCGCCTTGGGGTTAAAAGCAGATTTAGAATTATGTCTCCAGCAGTTAGAAAATAACAATCAAATTGATGAATTTACGATTGGTCAGCTAGATTTATTCAGCCATTTTATTATTCCGCAAAAGCTGTATGGACGGGGAAGAGAAGTAAATAAACTATTAAATGCCTTTGAACGCATCAGCAAAGGTCAAACAGAGTTAATATTGGTATCAGGATACTCTGGAATTGGTAAATCTTCTTTGGTAAATGAAATTCATAAGCCCATTGTTCGTCAAAGAGGATACTTTATTTCTGGCAAATTTGACCAATTTAAACGTAATATCCCGTATGCTTCATTAATTCAAGCTTTTCAAGAATTAATGCGGCAACTGTTAACAGAAAGTGCTGAATCATTAAAAAATTGGAAGTCTAAACTATTAGCAGCACTTGACCAAAATGGGCAGATCGTTATAGATGTGATCCCAGAAGTAGAACGCATTATTGGTTCCCAGCCTGCGGTACTGGAATTAGGTGCAGCCGAATCACAAAATCGTTTCAACCGGGTATTTCAACAGTTTATTCATGTCTTTACTAAACGGGAACATCCTTTAGTTTTATTTTTAGATGATTTACAGTGGGCAGATTCAGCCTCTTTAAAGTTAATCGAGCTAATTGTTACCGAGCAGGAGAGCGAATATTTATTATTAATTGGAGCTTATCGTGATAACGAAGTCAGTGCGACTCATCCCTTAGCTCAGACTTTAGAGCAAATTCAAAAGATTAAAAGCAATATCAATAATATTGTTCTGAGAGCTTTGGATATTGCCTGCGTCAATCAGTTAATTGCTGATAGTCTACGTAGCAGTATATTAACAGTTAAACCACTGGCTGAATTAGTTTTTAATAAAACTCAAGGCAATCCCTTTTTCTTAACTCAATTATTGAAATATATATATGATGAGAAATTCTTAATTTTTAATTTTGAGCGAGGTGTTTGGCAATGGGATATTCAGCAGCTACAGGAGATTGACAATACAGATAATGTTGTCGAATTGATGGTCAGCCAGATTCAAAAGCTGTCACAAGAGACCATTAATGTTTTAAAAATAGCTGCTTGTATCGGAGATAAATTTACCTTAGATGTATTGGCAACTGTTAATGAAACAACTGAGTCAAAAACTGCTACAGATTTATGGTCTGCTTTGCAAGCAGGTTTAGTTTTACCCTTAAGCAATGCTTATAAACTACCCCTAGTATTTGACAAACAAGAAATAAATGAAGAGAATGACCAAGCAGAAATTATTACGTATAAATTCTTGCACGATCGCGTGCAGCAAGCGGCTTATTCTCTGATTCCCGATGAGCAAAAGAAAGCAACACACCTGAGAATAGGTCAATTACTGGTGCAAAATGCAACGCCAGAAGAACGTAAAGAAAACATATTTGCACTAGTTAACCAACTTAATTACGGTACTGAACTACTCACATCACAGTCAGAAAAATATGAACTAGCTCAACTCAATCTCATCGCAGGCCAAAAAGCGAAAGCCGCAACAGCACATGATTCTGCCGTCAAATATTTGCAAGTTGGTTTGGGACTGTTGGCAGAAGAAAGCTGGAAGTGTGAATATGAACTGACATTAGCACTGCACTCAGAAGCAGCAGAAGCAGCTTTTTTAAGCGGTGATTTTGCAGGAATGCACAGGTTTGTTGAGATAGTAAAAAACCATGCTAAAACGCTGCTGGACAAAATTAAAGTGTATGAAGTCCAGATACAAGCTTATATGGGGCAGAACAGGCTGCTAGAAGCAGTTAATATAGGCCTCCAAGTTTTAAAGTTGTTAGGGGTGGAGTTTCCCCAAGAGCCGAACGCGTCAGACATTGGACAAGCACTCTTTGAAACTGCGGCAATGTTGAGTGAAAGGCGAATTGAGGATTTAGTTGATCTACCTCAAATGTCCGATCCCTACAAATTAGCAGCCATGAAACTTTTGTCAAGTATCTTTGCTGCTGCATATATTGCTTCACCAGAACTAGTGCCTTTGACGGTGTGCAAACAAGTAAATTTATCCGTCCAATATGGGAATGCTTTCGTATCTGGGTTTGCTTATGCCAATTATGGTCTTCTTCTTTGCGGAGTTGTGGGAGATATCGATTTAGGTTATCAGTTTGGTCAATTGGCTTTAACTCTGGTGTCAAAGTTGAATGCTCAAGAAATTAAAGCCAAGACACTCATGATAGTAAATATATTTATCCGACCTTGGAAAGAGCATCTAAGAGAAACCTTAAAACCTTTAATGGCAGTCTACTCTAGCGGACTGGAGACGGGAGATTTACAATACGCTGCCTTTGGTCTATTGATGTACTCCTATTTAGCTTACTTTAGCGGCAAAGAACTGACTGTTCTTGAAACAGAGATGGGAGTCAACAGAAATGCTATTCATAAAATCAAGCAAGAAACAGCACTTCATTATATAGAAACCTATTGGCAAGCTATCTTAAATCTGCTCGGAAAAAGTGAAAATACTTGCTGTCTGAAGGGCGAAGTTTGCGATGAGCAGGTAAGATTACCATTGCATGAGCAAGCGAACGACAGACTGGGAATTGCCTACATATATTGGAACAAATTTTTACTTAATTACTGGTTTGAAAACTACTCACAAGCAATTGAAAATATTGCCATAGCAGAAAAGTATTTGGACGCACTAGTAGGATTACCCCTTGTTCCTATTTTCCATTTCTACGATTCTTTAATTCGGCTGGCGATGTATGGCGATAATTTAGAGTCTGAGCAGCAAAGCATTCTTGAGCGCGTCCAAGCTAATCAAGAAAAAATGCAAAAATGGGCACATCATGCCCCAATGAATCATTTACACAAATTCTATTTAGTAGAAGCAGAACGGCATCGAGTAAGGGGTGAAAAAATAGAAGCAATTGAGATGTACGACAAAGCAATTGCACTTGCCAAAGAAAACGAGTACATCAACGAAGAATCCCTCGCCCATGAATTAGCTGCTAAGTTTTATTTGTCATGGGGTAAAGAAACTATTGCCCAAACCTACATGACTAATGCCTATTATGCCTATCAGCATTGGGGAGCTGTTGCTAAAGTCAAAGATTTAGAAGCACGCTATCCCCAACTGATTACGCATAGACGCGTTCACGGAGCGTCTCGTAGAGAAGCGGCTTTTCGTGAGACATGGCAAAACATCCAAAAGTCAGATACAAATACCAAAGAACTTACTCAGACAAGTTCTACAATCATCGCAGGCACTGACAATCTTGACTTCATGACGATCATGAAAGCTTCTCAAACTCTTTCTGGCGAAATTGTTTTGAGTAAGTTGCTGGCTAAGTTAATGCAAATCGTACTAGAGAATGCTGGCGCTCAAACTGGATATTTAATTTTAGAAATAGACGGCAATCTACTAATAGAATCAAAAGCAGCCGTAGAACAAAAAGAAGTGATTGTTATGCAATCACAGCCAGTAGCCACTAGCCAAGAGTTACCTATTTCTGTGATTAATTATGTAGCCAGAATGCAAGAAAACTTTCTATGTAACAATACAATTTGTACAGGCATTTTTGCAACAGATCCTTATATTGTTACCCACAAACCCAAATCATTGTTATGCACACCGCTGCTTCATCAAGGAAAACTAGCTGGCATTCTCTACTTAGAAAACAATCTCACAACTGAAGCTTTTACCCCAGATAGATTAGAAATCTTAAAACTTTTATCTTCGCAAGCTGCAATTTCTATTGAAAATGCTCGTCTTTATTGTGATTTAGCAACAGCTAACACCACCTTAGAAGCAAAAGTTAAAGAGCGAACTCAGGAATTACAAGAAAAGAATATACATTATCAAGAACAAGCCAATCGGCTAGAGCTTGCTTTTCGTCAACTGAAAGAAACTCAAAGTCAGTTAGTCCAAAGTGAAAAAATGTCTAGTCTAGGACAACTCGTAGCAGGAGTAGCCCACGAAATTAATAACCCCGTGAATTTCATTTATGGCAACTTAACTCATGCAAGCCAATATCTTCAAGATTTGCTCTATCTCTTACATTTGTATAAGAAAAATACTCCTGTTCCATCTCCAGAAATTGAGGTTATGGCAGAAGTAATTGATTTAGATTTTATTGCTACAGACTTGCCAAATCTGCTATCTTCTATGAAAATTGGCGCAGAACGCATCCGCGAAATTATTCTATCATTACGGAATTTTTCGCGGCTTGACGAAGCAGAAATGAAGCCAGTTGATATTCACCAGGGCTTAGATAGTACACTTTTGATTTTGCAAAATCGGCTTAAAGCTAATTCAAATTATCCAAGCATTCAAGTCATCAAAGAATATGGAAATTTGCCCGTAGTGGAGTGTTATGCTGGGCAACTCAATCAAGTATTTATGAATCTAATTGTTAATGCAATTGATGCAATAGAAGAGTATGAACAACAACAGCATCTGCAAAATTCTCAATCTTGTCAAAGCCAAATTTGGATTCGGACTACAGCCATTAACAATGAATATGTTGCTATTCAAATTGCAGATAACGGGCCAGGAATGACTGAAGATGTGTTGCAACATCTTTTTGACCCATTTTTTACGACAAAGCCTGTGGGTAAAGGGACGGGTTTAGGACTGAGTATTAGCTATCAAATTGTTGCTAAACATGGCGGTAATATGCAATGTATTTCCGCACCTGGACAAGGGGCAGAGTTTACTATTACTATTCCTGTGCAACGGCGAAAACTATAACCACAAGAGGATAGGAGCTAGCATTGCAAGGTAATAGTCCACCAGATTAATTTTGACAGATAGCATCCTAAGTGAGAATTCAGATATCGCTTTTACAATACCATCATTCAACCTTAGAACACGAAACTTTGAGTTCTGAACTCGGAATGTCAACAGGACTTACGCACAAGTCACGGAAAAACAAATCCCAGAGGACACAGAATACACAGAGGAATGAGGCTTTGAGAGGTTTTTTGCGTAAGTCCTAGTCAAGCTTGGAACACAGAACTTTGAGTGATCCACAGTTGTCATGCTCAAGCATGGTCAAGCTGCATTTTCTCTGAATTCACTATTGACCATTTTGCGGTCAGTTTAACATGGCTGACCGCTTTTTCTTTTTTGGAAGGTTTTAAATCCCGTGACTGTCAAGTTTTCTACCCTAAATTTTAGGATGTTATTTTTTTATCCCTCGCCTTTAGCCTAAACTCCAGTACCTACGATACGCTGTCCAACTCCAGAGATGATTTTGGTTCTGGTTGGAGAATAAAGTTTTGAGACACTAACCAGCTTTGCTTTGCTAATATTAAAGAAGGGAGAATCTCGCAGGCTGTCGCTAAAAAATACTTGACAATTAAAAATCCTGTAACTATTCCAACTGAGTGTATCTACACAAGGTCAGTATATATCTTAAATTACAGGATATTATCAGAAATTTTCATGCGGAAACCGGGATCAATTATCTGTAGTAATTAGGGTAATCACAGCAAGCAATATATGCCTGATTACGTAGCTATCAGTATTGATTAGGTTCAGTAGAAAATTTGGCATCGCTTGAAAATTTTAGGTCAGCGCCGCCAATATTCTACTGGGCAAAACTTATCGATTTTTGCTTGATTCTGCCATAAAAACTCATTATGGGGGTTTTGCAGCCATTTACAGCTTAGGAATACCTGTCAGATGAATTTATAAGAAAATTCATCGCCTGATTCAATTACTTAAAGCAATTTTTCCTGACTAATGATTTGTTTATGTATGGATTTATAGAATTGACCCACAAAAATTTAATAGGAGTTTTTCATCTACCCTAGTTAACATTTCCGTTATGTGTGTAATAATGACTCGAAGTCGGGAGTATATATATAATTCTTCGCCCCCTCATCTGGGAGGGGCGGATTAAGTCTATTTGTGTTTGCATTTAGGGAGAAGTGATGTGAGCTAACCATGGCTACAACACTTTCTTAGCTCTGTGAATGTTATGGGAAATGCTCCTGAAAGGTTTTGAAATACTCTAGTTTGGTTGTCAAGGTTCTTAAACCGAAATTAGAAAAATAATTTGTTCAATTTAGAAATATGTCAGAGGTCTTAATGAAATTGTTAGATATTCATAATTGCGAGACTGAATTATCCTCTAGTACTGAGAATTATCAAATCTCTACCTTTAGAGAGATGAACTATCCCCGTCCGCAATTGCAGCGATCGCACTGGCAAAGTTTAAACGGCCCGTGGAAGTTCGCATTTGATGACAAAGGCGAATGCTCCCATCCCACGGAAATTACCGACTGGAGCCATTATATACAAGTTCCGTTCGCTCCGGAATCTACCAAAAGTGGTATTGGTGATACAGGATTTCATCCCAATTGCTGGTATGAGCGAGAATTTGAAACCCCGGCTGGTGAAGGTAGATTGCTATTGCACTTTGGTGCTGTAGACTATCGCGCTCGTGTCTGGGTTAATGGTCAATACATGACTGAACATGAAGGCGGACATATCGGTTTCAGCATCGATATTACCCCTGTATTGAATGACAGTGGCATCACCAAGGTGACAGTGTGGGCGCAGGATGATCCACACGACCTTGCTAAACCTCGTGGTAAGCAAGATTGGCAGTTACACCCACATAGTATTTGGTATCCTCGCACGACCGGGATTTGGCAGACAGTCTGGATTGAGCGGGTGGGTACAACTTATATAGATCACATCCGCTGGACACCAGACTTCGAGCGTTGGGAAATTGGTTGTTATGCGGTGATCGCAGGTAATGCACCTGTTTCGGGCGTACAAGTCAAGATGAAACTGAGCGTTGGCGAGCGGGTGTTAGCAAATGATACCTATGAAGTTTTCAATGGGGAAGTTAGCCGTCGCATCGCCCTTTCCGATCCAGGTATTGATGATTACCGTAATGAATTACTGTGGAGTCCAGAAAAGCCGACTCTAATTGATGCCGAAATTCAGTTGTGGTACAAAGGTCAATTGCTGGATGAGGTAAAATCCTATACTGCTTTGCGGACAGTCAGCATCCAGCGCGATCGCTTTATGCTCAATGGACGTCCCTATTATTTACGGCTAGTTCTCGATCAAGGCTATTGGTCTGATTCACTGATGACTGCACCCGATGATGAAGCATTGCGGCGCGATGTAGAACTCGCCAAAGCAATGGGTTTCAACGGAGTCCGTAAGCACCAGAAAATTGAAGACCCCCGCTTTTTATATTGGGCTGACATGCTGGGGTTGTTAGTATGGGAGGAAATGCCCAGTGCATATCGCTTCTCACCCAAAGCAGTGGAACGCACAACCAGAGAATGGACTGAGATCATCAAACGAGATGTTAGTCATCCCTGTATCGTAGCTTGGGTTCCTTTCAATGAATCTTGGGGAGTGCCAAATCTGGTTGAGACGGCGGCTCACCGTAACTATGTCTTGGCGATGTATCATTTGACCAAGACTCTCGATCCAACTCGCCCAGTGATTGGTAATGATGGTTGGGAAAGTACAGATACCGACATTCTCGCTATTCATGACTACGATACCAAGCCGCTGCACCTAGCTCATCGTTATGGGCCAGAAATGAAGCTATCTGATTTATTTGATCGTAAGCGTCCCGGAGGACGTATCTTAACATTGGATAACTATCCACATCAGGGACAGCCAATCATGCTGACCGAATTTGGCGGTATTGCTTATGCCCCTGAAGAAGAGCCTGATGCCGATAAAGTTTGGGGATATGAGCGTTGTTGGAATATCTCCGAGTTAGAAATGAAATATGCCGCTTTACTCGAAACTGTTAATGATATCGAGTTATTTAGCGGATTCTGTTACACCCAATTGACCGACACCTTCCAAGAAGCAAACGGTTTGTTGTACAGCGATCGCACTCCTAAATTTCCCATTGAGGCGATCCGTGCTGCAACCCTCTCAGGAGCAGGATTATGTACTCCCACAAGTTGTTAAAGCCGGATGGACGCCAACTGACTTTATACAGTAGGCAGCCAATTGCTGAAGATATTACGGCCCCTAGCCCCAGTAATGAGCCAGTGCGGGCTAATCCCCACCTGCGCTGGCATCCTTTGCGCGGCGAATGGGTTGCTTATGCGAGTCACCGTCAAGGGCGGACTTTTATGCCACCGCCAGAGTATAACCCCCTCGCACCTACCAGCAACCCAACGTTTCCTACGGAATTGCCTCAAGGTAAGTATGATGTGGCGGTGTTCGATAACCGCTTTCCTTCAATGGCACTGGCGGCACATAATCCGCCTGAATCCATTGTGGAAACCTTACCTGCTCAAGGTGCGTGTGAAGTAGTGGTTTTTACGCAAGATGCTAGTGCTTCCCTCAGTTCTTTAGAACTAGAACACCTAGATTTGCTGTTGCAAGTATGGGGCGATCGCACCCGTGTATTGGGAGATAATCCCCAAATTCAGTACGTGCTGCCGTTTGAAAATAAGGGCGTAGAAGTGGGTGTAACTCTGCACCATCCCCATGGGCAAATTTACGCTTATCCATTTATACCGCCAGTTCCTGCTAAGATGCTGGCAATGCAGCAGGCGTATTATCAAGAACATCGGCGCGGTTTGTTGGAAGATTTAATTCAAAAAGAGATTGCCGACAACCAGCGGATTATCTATCAAGATGATCATGCGATCGCCTTTGTGCCTGTGTGCGCTCGTTACCCATACGAAGTGTGGATTGCACCAAAACAGCCAGTGGCAAATTTTATGGATCTCACCCCACAACAACGTTGGGGTCTGGCCAGAGCCTTAAAAACTGTCACACTCAAGTATGACGGCTTATGGAATCGCCCATTTCCCTACTTGATGGCTTGGTTTGGTGGGCCGACTGATGGTGTAGATCATCCCGAAGCACATTTACACGCGCAGTTTTATCCGCCATATCGGACAAGCGAAAGGCTGAAGTATTTGGCGGGAACCGAACTAGCAGCAGGGATGTTTGCCAATGATGCCTTGCCAGAAGAGAAGGCGAAGGAGTTACAAGCAGTGACTGTAAATATCGAAAAGCAGATTGCGGCGTAATATCATTCCCAGTTCAGGGAAGAGGACAAGGGGACAAGGTGACAAGGGGGCTAGGAAGATACTCTTACCCAACCCCCAATCCCTAATCCCCAGCCCCTTTTACCCTCTAGTCTGCACTCAGTAATCGTACTATGGTACGCCAGATTAACCCAGCAACGATGAGTGCTAAACCTACTAGCCAAATCTGTCGTTCTACCCAAAAAGCTAGGAAAGCACAAGAAGCTAAACCCGCCCAAGCCAACCATTTGGGATAAAGTCGTTCGTGGGTAGGTAGTTGCAGTGCCGCAAAATTTGTGATTGCGTAGTAAATTAAAACGTTGAAGGCGCTGAACGACCAAGTAGTTTTTACATCCCCAACCATAACCAAAAGCGCGATCGCAATGCCAACAACTAACACAGCCAAAACTGGTGTCGTCTCTGACTGATTCAATCTTGCCAAAATCCCAGGCAAATCTCGGCGTCTTGCCATTGCTAGTACCACGCGAGACAATCCCAGAATTAAATTTAGTAGCACACCTAACATTGCAGTCATAGCACCAATAGCCAAGACTACACCAGCTCTCGAACCTACAACGTTGCTAACTACAACTTCAAGCGGTGCAGCTTGTGCTTGTTGAGTTACATTGCCTAAAACATCTGCCCCCACTGCTCCAATACCAACCACTGCCACTGTTATATAAAGCAGCATCGTCAGCAATAATGTAACTACCATCGCTCTGGGAATAGTTTTTTGCGGTTCTTTTGCTTCTTCGCCCATTGTGGCAATACGACCATAACCGGTATAAGCCACAAACATGAGAGCCGTAGCGTGGAGTACTGATGCGGTATTTCCTGTAAACAGAGGTGTGAGATTTTCCGCACCATTGCTGATAGCATTTGGGAAACAGACAACCACAAAAAAACATAAAGATAGCAGTGTCACCGATACAATGACGATATTGACAAGGTTAGAGCGGCGAATTCCACTCAAAACAATTCCCGTGAGAATCGCTACAGCTATTAAAGCTGTGGGAACAAAAAAGCCACTTCCGATAAGATTGGTAATGGTCAGTAAGTAGCTAGCAAAGCCCAAGGCGGCGGTGGCTGCTGAAGCGGTTTTGGCTAAGAGAAACATCCAGCCCGCTATGAAGCCAAACCAAGGATTAAGGTATTTGTAGCCATATTCGTAGGTTCCACCACTGACAGCATGATTAGCAGCTAACTGAGCGCTGTTAAGACCGTTGCTGGTTGCAACAAAAGCGGCCAGCACCAGTGCAATAATGACAGCAGATCCAGCAATCCCAGCAGCAATACCTATACTTACAAATACACCAGTGCCAATAATTGACCCTAGCCCCATCATGGTTGCACCCACAACCCCTAGTTCTCTTCGTAGTTGGGGCGTTACTGTTCTCTGTGACACAACACACCTTTTGTTGAGATAGAGATTGCAAAAGTATATTATCCTAAATAGATTTCTTTGCCACTGACAAAATTAAGAGTCTCCTTGTGGGTGAGAATTTTTAATTCCCATTCAAGATAGGAATTATTGCTGATGCAGATAAACCAACACAAGCTGCTAGTTCTTCCAAGGTTATTTGTTGTTGTGCGTTTGTGTTGAGCATTTCTGTTGCGGCGGCGACATATTCAGAATTGCTCAAGTTGTTGACTCTTACACGAGAGATTTCTGGGGAATTAGCACTAGCAACGCGATCGCCCTTGGCGCTGCGCTAAGTCCCTGCGGGACACGCTTCCGCGAACGCGCAATCGCTGGCTGTAAGATTTTGCATTCGATAAGCTGCGATTTTTGTGGCTTGGCGAGCTTGAATGTAAGCTAGGTAGTGCCGAATTACGGCTAATCGCTTTTGCTGCTTGGCTTCTTGCCAGCGCGATCGCATTATTGGTTGTTGTTGAAAAGCACTAATTAACTTAATCGGATCAAGAGAAACGCTCAAGTAAAAACTACTTTCTTTTTCTTCAGATTCATCAGGTGAGTTGTAATCTGTCGTAGTTATAGAGGGCGATAATTCTATAGATAAAACATCCTGAAACGCACGCCAGCCCATTGCAGATTTTGCTTCCAGCACTTGAGAAGAGTTACGCTCGGCAATAATAACTAATTGTTCAATAATTTTGATATCATTTTGTGTAATATTGGTTTGTAATAGTTCTAATTCATGATTTATATTGGAATTTTCTTCTGATGCCATAGTAGGCAAAGAATAATCAACAATGAAAACGGTTAGCAGACATAGAAAATAGCGCCTAAAAAAACAATAGTGTTTAGCGTTTAATAGTTTTAGACCTTTCAGCATATATGCAGATTGCCATCAAAATTGTATCTAGCGGGACTTAGATAAAGCATCTGTCAGCTGATGATTTTGATTAAATAATGTTAAAAATGCCAGTAATACAACTCCTATTGTGGCGATCGCAGTTCCCGATGCTTGTGCAAAAATAATCACAATTTGATAGCGGATAGCATCCACAGGACTAGCACCAGCCAAAATCTGACCAGTCATCATTCCTGGTAGACTAACTAACCCCATCACCATCATTGAGTTAATTGTGGGAATCATCCCGATTCTTAATGCTTCTCTAATTGGTTGATGTGCAGCTTCCCAACGAGTTGCACCTAAAGTTAATAGTGCTTCTACTTGTTCTCGACGATTAGTCAAGTCTTCCATAAAACGTTCTAATGTTAGAGAAGTACCAGTCAGGGCATTACCCAAAATCATACCTAATAGAGGAATGAGATACTGAGGATCATACCAAGGATGTACTTGAATAATCCCGCTAACAGTAAAGCCTGTAACTAAAAATGAACCACAAAAAAGCGAAATAAAATTATTCCAATAAATACTAGCAAACCGTCGGCGAGTCCGGTTAACACTTGATATACCCGCCATAATCGTCATCGCTAAAGCTAAAACTATAATTAATATTGGATCGCGAAGAGTAAATACCCATTGTAATAAGTATCCTACCAACAATAATTGCACTACCATGCGTAGTGAAGCAATTAAAAGGCTTTTTCCTAGCCCTAAATTTAAAGCTAATGAAAGACCTATATTAATGAGAATAAATAAAGCTGCTAACGCGAGTTGAGCGTAACTAATAGAAATATAACTAGCTGCCATTATTCTTGTATTTTTAAATTAATTTGACGATGGGTAATGCGCTGCAATTGTGCTGAATCGTGACTTGTCCAGAGATATGCTCGTTGGGGGTCTTCTTTTTGCCAAACTGCAACCAAAGCTTCTAAACTATTAGCTGTTGCGACATCTAAGGAAGCGGTAGGTTCATCAAGTAATAATACTAAAGGAGAAAGTTGCAAAGCGCGCAGAAAAGCCACAATTTGAGCCTCACCACCAGAAATTGCGCTTACAGGACGTTGTAAAAAATCAGCAGGTTTATGTAAAAGTTGTAAATAATTAAGAATTAGTTGGCGATTATAAACTTGTTGACGATGGGCTGCTAAACGATAAACTTGCTTGAGGTTATCTTCTACAGTTCCTTCCCAAAGTGCAGGGCGCTGATGGAGATAGACAACTTGAGAACGATATTGTGGTGTGTAAGAAGAATCAATAGATTTTCCTTGAAAAAAGATGTAACCTTCTTGTATTGGATCAAGATTGGCGATCGCTCTTAGTAGCTGACTTTTACCAGAACCGGAAGCGCCAACTACAGCAACGCGTTCTCCCGATAGCAATTCAAAGTTTAGATTTCGCCACAACCATTGATTTTGGATTTTTCTACCTAAGCCTTGTATTGATAAAATTGGGTCAGGAGTAAACGATTCTGAGTTAGTAATAAAAGTTTTGCTTAGTCGGTTAGCCATTCACCTTATTTATAGTATTTGATTTTAAATCCAAAAGTTATGCTGGCAACTGATACGGTAAATATTTAGCCAATTTTTCTAATAAAAGAGACTGGGCAGAATGTAGAAAAAAGTGATCGCCTGGAAACATATTTAAAGAAAAAGCAGCCTTTGTTTGCTCTTGCCATGCTTGCAATTCGTCACAACCAACTTCTGAATCTTGTAATCCGCCAAAAACAGTGATAGGACAATTTAAAGGCGGTTCAGGAGTATAAACATAAGTTTCCAAAACTGCAAAATCTGCCCTTAGTATCGGCACAAATAGCTGCATCAATTCAACATTTTCTAATACTGCTTTTGGTGTACCGTTGAGATGGCGTAGTTCTTTTATGAAAGCAGATTCGGGGAGATTGTGAATGGGTGGATCTGCATCGGGAATTTGTGGGGCGCGACGACCAGATACAAACAGGTGAACTGGGAGAATACCATAATTTTTGCGGAGTAGACGCGCTAACTCAAAGCTGACCAAGCCACCCATGCTGTGACCAAAGAAGGCGAATGGTTTATCTAAATATGGGTGGATATTGGAGGCGATCGCATCTACAAGCGAATCTATTTTATTATATGGTGGTAACTTTATTTGTCTTCCTCGACCGGGGATTTCGATTGCACAAACTTCTACAGATGGTGGTAGATAGTTTGACCAAGTGCGAAAAATTAAAGAACTACCGCCTGCATAAGGAAAACAAAATAAACGCAGATGTGCTTGAGGGTTAGGCTTGTGGCAAATTATCCAAGAGTTAAGATTTGATATGTTTGTCGTCATCACAAGTTAAATTGGCTCTTAAACTACATTTTGCCTTGTTCTTTATTTTTCACAAATAAAATTATTGTAGAGAAGTTCAACCTCTCTACAAATAGCAATCTCAGAGTAATTTAAGTATTAATTTTTACTAGATAATTCTTCCATTTTCTTTCGCAAGCTTAGGGGTCTCATATCAGTCCAAACTTCCTTAATGTATTCCAGGCATTCTGATTTGAGTCCAGTTTTACCTGCATCTTTCCAGCCTAGAGCATTTTCTCGCTCAACAGGCCAAATAGAATATTGTTCCTCATCATTGACTACAACTTTATAAATTGTTGTATCTTCTGAAGTTGTTTGGTTCATTTTTATTTCCTATTAGTGAACTAAAATTTCAAACAGAAGCACGGGGAGGTAAAAAACCTCCAGACCTTAGTTGTTCTACACTATCCTTTACAGCTTGAAGAATGTAGTTGATATCTTCATCTGTATGGGCTGTAGATAAATAACCGCTAACACCTAAAAGGTGAACTCCCTTATCAAGCAGATGATATTTTAATAAACCCATGGCTACTGAAGCAGCAGAATTTCCTTCAGAAAGTTCTAAGGATGCAGAACCAAAGAGTGAGCCAAAGTTTGCCATTTGTAGGGGTAGCCCTTCTGCGGCAAAATAATTATTCAAAGCAATAACAAATTGTGTTGTACGTTCATTCAACTTTTGATGCAGTGATGGGCCTTCACTTTGCAGATATTTCAGAACGGCTTTTGCAGCAGTCATTGCTAAGGGATGCTTACAAAAAGTACCTGCAAAAAATGTTTTTTGTGTTTGGGGGTAGGAATCATCGCCAT
Source organism: Mojavia sp. (assembly GCF_059505145.1). Classification (NCBI taxonomy): domain Bacteria; kingdom Bacillati; phylum Cyanobacteriota; class Cyanophyceae; order Nostocales; family Nostocaceae; genus Mojavia; species Mojavia sp. The sequence continues at coordinate 98,121 of NZ_JCACKA010000064.1, read as the reverse complement.
AATTCCACATACCCCCATCAATTGCATCCATATATTTACTTTTACCAGCAATCACCCCAATAGGGATTCCACCGCCAACAATTTTTCCATAAGTAGCAATATCAGCTTTTACACCAAAATAGGCTTGTGCGCCGCCAGGAAGAATGCGAAAGCCTGTAACCATTTCATCAAATATTAAGGCAATATTAAACGCTTGTGTTAATTCCCGTAGCTGGTGCAGAAATTCCTTTGGCTGTAAAGCAGGTCTACTAGTTTGTACAGGAACTACCAAAACTGCTGCTAATTCTTGCTGATGAGTTTTGATGATTTCTAATGATTCAGGATTGCCATAATCTAACACCAAAACATCATTAACAAAGTTTGGTATTACTCCAGGTGCTAATGGTAGAGCAGAGTAATTATTTTCTGCCTTATTTGCTTTAATTAAAGTGCCATCAAAATGACCATGATAAGAACCTGAAAAGATAACGATTTTGTTACGTCCTGTAACTGCTCTTGCAATGCGGATAGCGCTCATTACAGCTTCTGTACCTGTATTGCTAAAACAAACCCGCTCCATCCCAGTAAGTTGAGAAACTAACTCAGCTACCTCACCAACAAGTTCTGATTGAGGCCCAATTTGAATTCCTTTATCCAGTTGAGTAATTAAAGCATCTTTAATAAAAGATGGGTTATGACCAAAAAGATTGATACCCAGCCCCATCATTACATCTACATATTCATTACCATCTACATCCCAGATTTTAGAACCGCAAGAACGATTAGCAACTATGGGATAATACATTTCTTTGAAGAGTAAATTGAACTCTCCTAAGTTCTTATCATCAGCTAAAAATGGCCGAGAACTTTGGGAAATTTGCTTTGATGTTTTTGTGCGATCGCTGTAGCGATTGATAAAATCTCGCAAATACTTCTGTTGCTGGTTAGTAAGCCCTGTTGTGGCTAATAGCTTAGTTAAGTTATCTAAATTTTGAGGTAATGTAACTTGTTGTGCATTCATGAACTTTTGGTTTAAAATTTGATAATCTTCTATATTATTTAATTGTTTATGTTCATTAAATAATTAACGCTTGTAGCAAATAAAATATGTACTGCCAGGCATTTGTGATATTCCTAAGTCATAATGTGCATCATAACTACTAATTTCGCTAAATCCAGCAGTTTCTAGAGCAGAAATAACCTCTTCTTTGGCATAACATTTTTCTGAAATAACTTTATCTAAACGCTGCCAAGTTTTATCTACTAATGAAAATACAGTAAGATAAATCTGTCCTATTTGATTTTCTGGATTATAGATATTTTTTGTAGCCCAGGCGTAATCATCTTTTACATTACCAGAGATTTTACCGTTCCAATTTGATTGAAATTCTTCTTTTGTAAAGAAGTGACATAAGAAGATCCCATTATCAACCAGCACATTATAAACATTTTTCAATACGCATTCTAGTTCTTCAAGTTTCATTACATAGTTTAGAGAACCAGTGGTTGAAACTACTGCATCAAAGGTTGCTGGTAAATTAAAAAATCTAGCATCATCAAGGATAAGTTTTGCTTCTGGTGCATTCTCACGAGCATAACCCAACATTTGCTCAGAGCCATCAATTCCTGTAATTTTATAACCTTTTTTTATTAATTGTTGTGCTAAATGTCCAGTTCCACAACAAAGGTCAAGAATATGAGATCCTTTAGTTAAATGACTTAACAACAATTCCTCTAAAACTGGTATTGTTTCTTGGAAAAGTCCTGATATCCAATCTTCGTTATATATACGAGCCAGAACATCATAATCATCATAACGAGTTGTAGTAGTCATAAAATATTACTCCTGAAAGATTATCGAAATTTAAATTATTTAGCCAAAAGGCCCAGATTCATCAGATGAGAAAAATAAACACTGAGTAACCGATTGTCTACTGGAGGACAAGTAATTGAAGTACCAACTAAGCCATTGATAACGTTTTGGTTATCAAGCTGTAAAAATCCTGAAGTTGAATTGTCTTCTTGAGCTTGTCTTGCTGGGAAGAATGGAATTAATGAATATAAAGGATGCTCTAGTGAACCTTGTGTAATATTGAGTAATTTCTCTCGCCATTGGTCATAAGAAATTTGCTCAATTGCATAACCCAACGAGCGAATATGGTCAATCAGTGTATTTGTGTGCAGAGTTTGGGGATGTACTAAGTGGAAGGTTTTACCGAGAGATTCTTCCTGCTTGGATAAATGAACTATTGCTTTGCTGACATAATCTACAGGAACTATGTTTTCTCTAATGTCTATATCTGGCGCACTTCCTAATTGCATACAACCTATGATCAATTTGTACAGAAAGTCATTGCTATTAAAAACACCAGTTTGGCTATGTCCAGATATGCGTGATGGTCTGTAAATAGAGATCGGGATTCCTCTTTTAGCCGCTGTTTGTACTAATTTTTCAGCTACCCATTTAGTTTGACAATATCCGTTACTAGGAAATTCGTTTTCATTCAGACTATCTTGTTCTCGAACTAATTTAACTCCAGATTCAACTTTTGCAGCGACAACACCAGAGCTAGAAATAAAATGTACTGGTTTAGTTTTAACTTGACTAGCTAATCTTAGAATCTCTTGTGTACCCAGTATGTTTGCAGGTTTTAGGATAGAGTAGGGATAAATATGATGCACCCAAGCACCATTATGGTAGATAATATCGATGGTAGATGCTAATTGTTGAAATTTTTCAGTTTCTAAACCCAAAAGTGGTTTTGCCAAATCACCGACAATGGGAATAATTCGAGAACTCCAAATTTCGTTCCAAAGTCCATAAGATTCGAGGATAGTTTGTAGCTTTGTATGGTCATCCTCAATTTTGTCAGAACGAACTAAGCAATAAATATCTGCTGTGGTTTGTTGCAGAAGTTCAGCTAGTAAAAATGCTCCTAAAAAGCCTGTGGCTCCAGTCAATAAAATAGCCTTAGGTTCAGGGATAAACTTACCAACAGTTTGAGGATAAATTGTTTGGTCTAAAACGGTTTCAGCTTTGAGATCCAACGTGGGATGCTCAACTTCTGTTTGACAAACTCGATCAATATTTTCTGCTAAACCTGCTACAGTAGGTTTTTCTAACAAACTACGTAAAGATATATCCAAGTTAAAAGCTTCTTTAACTTTGGCAAGTAGCTGAGTTGTTAATAAAGAATGTCCACCCAATTCAAAGAAGTTGTCGTAAATGCCAACTTTCTCAACTTTTAAAACTTCAGCCCAAATTTGCGTCAGCTTTTCTTCTACAGGGGTGCGAGGAGGAACAAATTCTCCTATTAAATCTGACCTGACTTGCTCTGGTGCAGGTAGCGCCTTTCTATCAACTTTACCATTGGGACTTAGAGGTAATTCTTTTAGCAATACTACAGCTGATGGAAGCATAAATTCTGGTAGTTTATCTTTTGCAAAGTTGCGTAGTTCATTAACTGTAGTGGCTGATTTTAGCTGGGGAACTACATAAGCAACTAAGCGTTTGTTTCCTGGTACATCTTCACGCGCAATAACTACTGTATCTTGCACTCCAGAATGTTGATTTAATAATGCTTCAATCTCTCCTAATTCAATGCGGAAGCCGCGAATTTTTACTTGGTTGTCAATGCGTCCTAAAAACTCAATATTACCATCACTGAGATATCGCGCTAAATCACCAGTTTTATACAAACGCATTCCTGGTTTGTGGCTAAAGGGATGGGGAATGAATTTCTCAGATGTAATTCCTGGCTGATTTAAATAACCTCTGGCTACCCCTTCACCGCTTATATAAATTTCGCCAGGAACACCAACAGGAACTGGATGTAAGTAAGAGTCTAATATATATATTTGTGTATTGGCTATGGGACGACCAATGGATATTTGCGTTCCAGTTTCTAAAGAATGGCAATGGTATACACTACTCCAAACGGTTGCTTCTGTCGGCCCGTACTCGTTAAATAGAGATGTTTCTGGCTGTAATTGAGAGTGATTTTCTATCAATTCTGATGGACAAGCTTCGCCTGCAACTATAACAGCACACAGGGAATTTAACTGTTCTGGTTTTGCTTGTTGCAAAATTAGAGCATATAGAGAAGGAAGGCTTAATAAATGGGAAATACGATTTTGGGAAATTAACTCTACGAGTTTAGGTACTTCTCGTTGTACGCCTTCTTCTGGTAAATGTAGAGTTCCGCCACAACAAAGTGTCCAGAAAATACCTGCAACCGAACTATCAAATGCAAAGGATGACAGTAATAAAAAGCTAGTGACAGGTTCTTTATAGTAGGAGATACGTGCAGTTGTGGAGTGAACTAGGTTACGATGTGCGATCGCAACTCCTTTGGGTTTACCTGTAGAACCAGAAGTGTAGATTACATAAGCTAAGTTCTCAGGAGATACTGTGAGAAGGGGGTTTTCCTGACTTTCTTGTGCTATCGTTTCCCAATCTTTATCTAAGCAAATGGTTTGTGCATCGTGGGGATGATCCCTCCAACCCTCCTTGATAAGGGGGGCGAGGGGGGATATTTCCAGTAAATGCTGCTGAGTCAATAATATGGATACTTGAGTATCCTCTAGCATGAAAGCTAAACGCTCTTGGGGATAGTGAGGATCGAGGGGAACATAAGCACCACCAGCTTTGAGAATACCCAAAATACCGATGAGCATTTCTAGGGAACGTTCAACACAAATTCCTACTAATAGTTCTGCACCTATTCCCAAACGTTGCAAGTAATGAGCTAGTTGATTTGCGCGCGCATTCAGTTCAGCATAGGTAAGTTGCTGATTGTTAAATGCAACAGCGACATTATTTGGTGTGCGTTTTACTTGCTCTGCAAATATCTGGTGAATGCACTTATTTTGTGGGTAATTAGCCTCAGTTTGATTAAACTGGAATAGAAGTTGGTGCAGGGTGCGATCGCTTAAAATATTGAGCTTACTAATTACCTCTTTTGGATTATTAATAACGCTGGCTACTAACTGATTCAAATTCTCTGCTATAAGTTCAATATTTTCGGCATTGAATAAATTAGAGTCATAATAAAATTCTAGATTTAAAGCCTCAGCTTGCTGTTGACAAGAAAGCTTTATTTTAAATCTTTCGATGCAAGTGTACTGCTGTTCAATTGAAAACTTTACATCCCCCGCATAACAAATAACAGATTCTTGTTGAAAATCAAACCCAAAAGGCAAATTAGTTAATTTTGTAGCAGAAGAATTAATTTGCTCCCAACTAAAGCATTCTTGCCATTTATTGATTTCTTCTGTAGATTCATTTACTTGTTGTAAAACTTGGCTAAAACTTAAATTTCCTTCTAAATGAGAATGTAGCGGTAGATATTTAGCAAACAAACCTAATGCATTTTTTAATTCATCATATTTTCTACCATCTACGCCTACACCAATAACAATTTCTGAATTCTCAAGCAGCCGCCACAGTAAGACTTGCCAGCAGGTAAGAAGAAATATAAAATTATGAGTATTATATTTTTTAGCTATTATTTCTATTTTTTGCAATAAATCAGCATCAATTAGTGAATTGATAGCTTTTGGTTCAAACTGATGCTTGTTTGAATTATCAACTTCGTAAGGCAGTTTTAAATTATCAATAATAGATAAGTTTTGCTGTAACCAATATTTTCTGCCAATCTCCGTTTCTTCTGCTTCTAATATTTGGTTCTGCCATTCAGAGAAATCTGCATATTGTAGCGGTTCTTCAGATAATTCACTGTCCAGCTTATCTGAGTAAGCACTAGCGATTTCTCGCATTAAATTATGGAGAGTGACAGTATCACCACAAATAGCAGGTAAACCCAGATATAAAAGATGCTTCTCTGAGGAGAGAGTAATCAAAGCAGCCTGTAAATTTAAACCCTTTTCTAAATCAAAAGGTAAACATTTCAAATCTTGAACAATTGCCTTAATTTTAGCCTCTTGTTCCTCAGCAGTGACATCGCTCAGATTATATGTTTGACTGAAAGTTACTTTATTAGTTGTAATCACCTGAACTGGGATAGTCATCCCTGGAAGAGAACGAAAACAGGTGCGGAGTATCTCATGACGATTAACAATATTTTGTAAAGCTAATTCCAAACCTTTTACATCAATATTGCCTGTAATTGAAATTATACAATCACTGCGATATACCGATTTATTATCAAGTTGTTGTAGCGACCATAAATGCTCCTGTTGTGGAGAAAGTCGAAAGCCTTCCATAATTGCTGTTTGCATATTTATACCTGTTTACTTATATGTACTAGCGTCTATTAGTGGTATTAAATTCTTTTTGTTTCGAGCCTTTATACTGCAACTGAAGGAGTATAGGGTTCAGCCATTCCTACTAAAATTTTTCTGGGTGGAACAAAGGGATTACGAGCGTGTATGGCTAACATATTATCGAGCATCAATACGTCTCCTTTTTCCCAAGTAAAAGTAACCATTTGCTGTTGATAAGCTTGGCGAAGATGCTCTAAAACTTCAGGCTCAATTACAGAACCATCACCGTAATATGTATTTGTTGGTAAATCTTCCTCTTTAAAAGAAGATAATAAAGTATTACGGATATTTGGTTCTAGTGTGGAGACATGGAAAAAAGTTGCATGGTTAAACCAAACGATTTCTCCAGTTATGGGATGTTTGATAATAGCTGGGCCAACTTGACGGGTTCTTAATTTATCGCCTTCTTTCCATTCAAAATCAATACCGTTTTTATGACAATATTCTTCTACCTTAGCTTTTTCTGTGCTTTGAAAAACTGTTTGCCAAGGTAAGCCAAATCCATCACCAAAGTTACGCATATACATAACTTTTTTTTCAATGAATCGTTCTCTTATTTTGGGGTCAATATTGGCGAAAACTTGACGACTATTACCAATTGGTGTTTCTCCCCCTTGTGCTGGTGGAGTTAGGCAAAAGAAGAATATTTTTAAAGGAAAGGTAGGCGAATAAGCGTGTTCGTTGTGTGGGAATATACTTTGATCAGCCGGATAGTCAGTGGAAGTGTAAATTCTGCCAGCTACTTGAGTACGCGGTGAGGCTCGATAGCGATATTCTAATGCTTCTCCACAAATAGCAGCTATTATTTGCTCAAATTCTTCTATTGATGTGACATTAAAACCACGAAACAGAATTGCTGCATATTTTAATAACTCTGCTTGTAAAAAGTCTCGATTACTTTTAGCCCAAGTTAGTAAATCTACACCTTTAACTGCTGGTTTGATAACTAAAGGAAAGTTAGGGCTGTGGTGAAGATACTCTGTTTTAATTAATTCATTCTCACCAACATTAACGGCTTTACGTCTTATATTACCTAATTTTAAGGAACCACTTTGTTGATTTTGGTTTGTCAGCATTGCTTGTATCCTATATTCGTTCAGTCAGATGTTGCAAATTAACCAAAATAGCTTACTTAACAGATCTACGTCTAATATTGCCCAATTTTTGTTGTAAAGAATTTTGATAATTTATCTCTTGAGTAAGTTTTTCTTGTTTGTCTGCTTGCGCTAAGATTTCTTTGATTTCATTGATTTTTACATTTGGCTTATCCACAATTTGGCTCAAAATCGTTTCAAAGTGTTTGAGCATCCGGGCGATAGTTTTAGCTGCAAACAAGTCTGTACTATATTTCAATAATCCCGTCAGACCGTGCTCTGTAACTCTGATATCAAAGAGTAAATCAAAGGTGGCGGTTTTGGTTTCAGTTTCCAAGGTCTGAAAAGTTAAACCTGAGATATTCAAAGCATTTGTGGGAGTATTTTGAAGAATTAATTTTACTTGAAATAATGGTGTACTGTGTAAATTACGCTCTGGATTGATAGCCTCTACAAGTTTGTCAAATGGTAAATCTTGATGTGCATAAGCATCTAAAGTGACTTCCCGAACTCTTTCTAGTATTTCTTGAAAACTAGGATTACCATCAAACTTGGTGCGTAATACTAATTGATTAACAAAAAATCCAATTAAGCCCTCGGTTTCTCCTTGGTTACGGTTAGCAACATCTGTACCAATCACAATGTCATCTTGCTCACTGTAGTAATGCATTAAGGTTGCAAAAGCCGCTTGCAAGGTCATGAAAAGCGTTACACCCTGTTGATTACTTAGGATTTTGATTTGTTGAGATAATGTGGGAGAGAATGTGAAAAGTTGTGCTGAACCTTGATATGTTGGTGTTATAGGCCGAGGATAGTCAGTGGCTAATTTAAGGGTTGGTAAGTTTTGAAGTTGTTGTTGCCAGTAACTAAGTAGTTGTTCTAAAACTTCTCCCTGTAACCATTGATGTTGCCAAATAGCAAAATCGGCATATTGAATCAGTATTTCTGGCAGTGGAGATGGCTGACCAAGAGAAAATGCTTCATACAGGGCTACTAATTCTTTAATTAATACTCCCATAGACCAACCATCTGAAATAATGTGGTGCATCGTAAAAAACAGCACATATTCTGTTTCAGATAGGCGTAAAAGTGTAATTCTTAATAGCGGCTCAGTATCTAAATTAAATGGCTTTTCTGCTTCTTGGATAGCTAGGTTATGGGCTGTTTGTTCTCTTTCAGCATCTAATAGTTTGCTCAGGTCTATAATAGACAATTTTAAATTGAGAGATGGGGCAATAACTTGAATTGGCTGCCCACGTTCTGAAATGAAATTTGTTCGTAGAATTTCGTGACGGCGAATAATTTCATCAAGGCTTTGTTCTAAGGCTGGAATATTCAATGAACCGATAACACGAACACCGTTACATATGTTATATGCAGTGTTATTTGGTTGCATTTGGTCGAGATACCATAACCTTTGTTGAGCGTATGAAAGGGGAATATTGCCTGATCTGGAAATATGCCCTATATTGGTAACTTTGACTTTTAAATCTGCTTTTGTAGCGTTCTCAATTTCTTCGGCTAATTCTGCTACTGTTGGTGATTCAAATAAACAGCGCAAGGGCAATTCTACCTTGAAGACTTTGCGAATTTGAGAAATAACACGAGTTGCCAACAGAGAGTGACCGCCTAATTCAAAGAAGTTTTCATGAATCCTCACTTGTTTGATAGCTAAAATGTCAGCCCAAATACCAGCAAGTATTTCTTGAACTGGGGTCAATATTAGGGAAGTATTTTCTTCTGACTGCTGTATTGTGTCAGGTACAGGTAAGGCGCGACGGTCGATTTTGCCATTGGATGTGAGAGGAAATTCCTCTAACACTACAAAGGCACTTGGTATCATATAATCTGGCAATTTAGCTTTTAAGAAGTTACGTAGTTCCAATACAGAAATATCTGTTGACTGGGGAACGACATAAGCCACAAGACGTTTGGCATCCTGTCTGTCTTCTGTGACTATAACTACAACTTCTCTGATTTCTGGATGTTGATGAATTGCTGCCTCAATTTCCCCAATTTCAATGCGGAATCCCCGCAATTTAACCTGATGGTCAATGCGTCCCAGGTATTCAATATCGCCCTTAGGTAAATAACGTGCTAAATCACCTGTTTTGTATAAAAAATGTCCTGATTCAAATGGACTTGAAATAAACTTTTCTTGAGTTAGTTCAGGTTTATTCCAATAACCACGCGCTAATCCCACGCCACCAATATGTAACTCACCACTGACACCAATTGGCACAGGTTGTAAATGTTTATCTAAGATATATATCTGTGTATTGGCAATTGGACGACCAATAGGAACTGTCTTCTCATTACTATTAGGTTGACAAGCCCAATAAGTTACGTCTATTGCCGCTTCTGTTGGGCCATAAAGGTTGTGTAACTCGGCGTTGAATCGTTCAAAGAAGCGTTGTTGTAGGTCAAAAGATAGAGCCTCACCACTACAAATTACCCGTTTGAGACTACCACATTGCTCTAGTTCTGTTTCTTCTAGAAACACTTGCAACATTGAGGGAACAAAGTGAATTGTGGTAATTTTTTCTTGAGCAATTAGTTGAACTAGATACCTGCTATCTTGATGTCCACCTGGTTTAGCTATAACTAAACTCGCGCCTGTTAACAAAGGCCAGAAAAATTCCCAAACCGAAACATCAAAGCTGAATGGTGTTTTCTGTAAAACACGATCGCTTGCTGTTAGCTGATATGTATCTTGCATCCACAATAGACGGTTACCCAAGCCTTTGTGAGTGTTCATTGCACCTTTGGGCTTTCCTGTGGAACCGGAGGTGTAAATTACATAAGCTAAGTTTTCAGATGTGGCTTGACTAATTGGGTTAGCTGTGCTTTGTGTGACGAATAAATTTTCGTCTTGGTCTAGATATACAGTCTGGGCGCTGTGTGCGGGTAATGTATCTAATAGATGTTTTTGGGTTAACAGCACCGAAACTTGGGTATCTGCTAACATATAACCTAACCGTTCTTTGGGATAGGCTGGATCTAGGGGGACGTAAGCACCGCCCGCTTTGAGGATACCTAAGAGTCCGGCTACCATTTCGAGCGATCGCTCTACACAAATCCCTACTAATACCTCTGGTCTTACTCCCAGTTTTTGCAAGTAGTGAGCGAGTTGATTTGCTCTGGTGTTCAGTTCCCGATAGGTCAATTGCTGATTCTCAAAGACCACAGCAACAGCATCAGGTGTTTTTTCTACCTGTGCCTCAAATAATTGATGAATGCACTGGTCTTGAGGATAATCAATTTCAGTGTTATTCCACTCTACTAATAGTTGATGTTGTTCATTTGCTGTTAATAATGGCAATTCTGACAGGCACTGCTGAGGATTAGAAACAATTCCCTCTAACAATACTTGAAAATGACTCCACATTCGGGTGATTTTGTCAGCATTAAATATATCTGTGTTGTATTCTAAATCTCCCTGTAATCCTGTCTCTGTTTCTGATAGCGAGAGAGTTAAATCAAATTTTGCAGTATTTTTTTCTAATCTTAATTCTTGTAAGGTTAATTCTGGTAACTTGATAGGTTCTGTTGTAGCATTTTGCAGCACGAACATTACCTGAAATAAGGGGCTATGGCTCAAATCTCGCCCTGGCTGTAGTTCTTCTACCAACCTTTCAAAAGGCAAGTCCTGGTGAGCATAAGCTCCTAAAGTTACTTCACGTACCTGCTGCAACAGTTCTCTAAAAGAGGGATTATTACCAAGATTTGTACGCAGTACTAAAGTATTGACAAAAAAGCCAATAAGCCCTTCTATTTCTGCTCGATTACGGTTAGCAATGGGAGTACCTACTATAATATCTTCCTGCTGAGTGTAGCGATACAGCAACACTTTAAATGCTGCTAGCAGAGTCATAAACAAGGTAACACCTTCTTGCTTTGACAGGTCTTTAAGTTTCTCGGTTAAAGATTGAGATAAATGAAAAGGCTGTGTTGCTCCGTTTTTAGATGGAATTGGGGGTCGAGGGCGATCGCTCGGTAATTCTAAAATGGGTAAATTACCACCTAACTGCTGTTTCCAGTAATCCAGTTGGGTTTGCAGCACCTCACCTTGCAACCATCTTCTTTGCCAAGTAGCAAAGTCTGCATACTGAATTGGCAATTCGGGAAGTGGGGAAGCTTGACCTTGAGAAAAAGCTGTATAAAGTGCAGTGAGTTCCTTAATAAATATTCCCGTAGACCAACCATCAGAAACTATATGGTGCATGGTCAACAATACAACATAGTCTGTTTCTGCTAGTTGGAGTAAACTAGCTCGTAGTAGTTGACCTTGTAAAAAATCAAAAGGTTTTTGTGCTTCTAAAGCAGCTAGGTTTAAAACTTCTTGCTGTTTTTTTTCTTCGGAAAGTGCCTGCAAATCTATAACTGAAAAAGTAAAGTTTTCACCTTTACCAATTACTTGTATTGCTTCGCCATCAACAACAGTAAATGTAGTTCTTAATATTTCGTGCCTTCTGATAATTTCATTGAGGCTTTTAGACAGTGCAGCTATGTTTAATTTACCTGTGAGTCTGACTGCTGTAGGTATATTGTAAGCACTGCTATTTGGTTCTAGTTGGCTTAAAAACCAAAGTCGCTGCTGGGCAAAAGACAGAGGTATATTTCCCTGACGTGAAACAGATTGAATAGATTCTGAAGAGGCTTTAAAAGCCTGATTCGCTTGGCTGATAAAAGCTATAATTTCTGATTTGCGTGCTGCTAATTCCGCTTTAATATCTGGTGTGAGGGCTTCTTTAGGCGCATTACAACGCAGGCGCTCATTCTCTACCCATAATTTTATATCCAAGCTGCAAAGGTAAGACAAAAATTCTGTGATCGTTTTCATAGTTCTATTTCCTCTCTGTCTTCTACCATTTGCACAGGCACAGCCTGCAACTTTTGCACTGTCAGAATTCCCTCTATGCACTCAACTAAAGTTTTAACTGTCGGATTTTCAAATAAGCTACGCAGAGGTAAATCAATTTTAAAGGCTTCACGCAATCGAGAAATAACTTGGGTGGCTAAGAGCGAATGTCCTCCCAACTCAAAGAAATTGTCATAAATTCCCACTTGTTCTCGCCCTAATACATCAGCCCAAATATCAGCTATTATCTGTTCGGTTGGTGTACGGGGTGCGACAAAGCTTGCTTCCAATGCAGTGGCTGTATCTGGTGCAGGTAAAGCTTTACGGTCTACTTTCCCATTGGGAGACAAAGGCAGTTTATCCAATATGACAAACGCCGTTGGTAGCATATAACTAGGTAGTTTATCTTGTAAAAATCTGCGAAGTTCAGGAGTATTAATATTTTGCTGTGAACTAACTATATAACTTACCAAGCGTTGATTGCCTGGTTTATGTTCTCGCACTATAACTACATTTGCTTGTACGTCGGGATATTGATTTAATACTGATTCAATCTCGCCTAGTTCAATGCGAAAACCACGAATTTTTACTTGATTGTCAAGCCGTCCCACTAATTCAATCTGCCCATCAGCAAGATAACGTCCTAAATCTCCTGTTTTGTAAAGGATATCTCCTGGTTTTTGACTAAACAAGTTAGGAATAAATTTTTCAGCAGTTAAATCCGGTCGTTGTAAATAACCCCTAGCTACACCAGCACCACCAATATAAATTTCGCCGATGATTCCCACAGGTACAGGCTGAAAATAGCTATCGAGGATGTAAATTTGTGTGTTAGCGAAGGGAGAACCAATGGGGACTAGTTGCTCAAAAGATAAATTTATTGTTTGTGTTTCAAAATAGGTACTGTCAATAGTTGCTTCTGTTAAGCCAAAGGAATTAATTAATCGGGTTGAGCTTCCACAAAATTGACGAAATTTTTTATATTCCTGCCCATACCAACTGTCAGAACCACAAATTATGATTCGCATGAAATCTAGGCATTTATGGTTCTGTTCTAAATACAGAATTAAACTTCTTAATACTGCTGGTACAAATTCTGCACAATCAATCTTTTCTCGCAGCATTAACTCATAAAGTTTTGCTGGTTCTAGCAATAGGTCACGAGGACAAAGTACGAGTTTGCCACCAGAACAAAGGGCGCGAACTAAGTCGCCAGTAAACACATCAAATGAAAAACTAGCCATTTGTAAATGGGAACTAGCCGCAGTTCGCAGTTGATAGGCCTCTTCCCAGGCTAGATAGGCATTTGTGAGGCTGCGATGTTGAATCATCACGCCTTTAGATTGTCCTGTAGAGCCAGATGTATAGATTACATAAGCAAGATTTTCTGAACTGACTTCGGTAGAAAGATTTTCTGTCGATTCTTGAGTGATGAGATTATCTAAACAGATAATTTGGGCTAAATTTGCTGGTAAACCTGCAACAAGTCTTTGTTGTGTCAATACTACAGGAACTTGAGCATCAGCTAACATGAAGGCGATACGCTCTTGGGGATAAGCTGGATCAAGGGGTACATACGCACCACCAGCTTTGAGAACAGCCAATAGCCCAACTACCATGTAGAGCGATCGCTCTACATACAGCCCTACTAATACCTCTGGTTTAACTCCCAGCTTTTGTAAATAGTGTGCTAGTTGGTTAGCTCTCTGGTTTAATTCTCGATAAGTTAATTGTTCATTTTCCCATACTACTGCTACAGCATTAGGTGTTTTCTCCGCCTGCGCCTCAAACAACTGGTGAATACACAAACCCTGTTGTAGATGTTCCCCTAATGTCTGATTTTGACCCCACTCTAGTAATTGGCGTTGCTCATTAGATGTTACTAAGGGTAAATTGCTTAAACATTGTTCAGTATTCGTAATAATACCTTCTAGCAAGGTTTGGAAATGTCCAACTACCCGATTTATTCTTTCTGCATCGAATAGGTCGGTGTTGTACTCCAAATTTCCTCTTAAACCTTGCTCTGATTCCTCCATTGTTAGGCACAAATCAAAAGTTGCGGTTTCGCTATTTACATCCAAAACTTCCAAATTTAAATCTGGTAGTTCTAAGGTAGTTCTAGGAGCATTTTGGAACACAAACATTACCTGGAACAGAGGATTATGGCTCAAATTACGTTCCGGTTGTATTTCTTCTACCAGCTTTTCAAAGGGCAAATCTTGATGAGCATACGCCCCTAGTGCTACTTCCCGAATTTGTTTGAGCAAATCACGAAAAGTAGGATTACCAGATAGGTTACTTCGCAATACTAAAGTATTAACAAAAAAGCCAATTAAATTTTCAATTTCTGCTCTGTTCCTGTTAGCAATAGGTGAACCAACTAAAATATCAGTCTGATTTGTGTAGCGATATAGTAAAATTTTAAACGCTGCCAACAGTGTCATAAATAAAGTGACACCTTCTTGTTTTGACAGAGTTTTTAATTTCTCACTTAAGCTTTTTGGCAGGACAAATGATAGAGTTTTCCCTGCATAAGTCTGAACTGTGGGACGAGGACGGTCAGTAGGTAATTGTAATATAGGGAGTTCACCAGATAGTTGCTTCTGCCAATAAGCAAGTTGATTTTTTAATGCTTCTCCCTCTAACCATTGTCTTTGCCAAACTGCAAAGTCTGCATATTGTATAGGTAATTGTGGCAAAAAAGAAGGTTTACCAGCACTGAAAGCTGTATACAGTGCGGCTACTTCCCGAATCAATATATCTGTTGACCAACCATCAGAAACAATATGATGCAGCGTCAGTAAAATTACATAATCTTCCGCATCTAATTGCAGCAATTTCGCCCGTAATAGTGGCGCTTGTGTAAGGTCAAATCCCGTTTGTGCTTCTTCTTTAGCTAGGCGGTATAGTTCTAATTCTCGCTGTTCTTGTGGAATATTTTGTAAATCTACAACTGGTAATTGCAAGTTTACCGAAGGAGAAATTACCTGGATTGGTTGCCCATCAGATATTGCAAAACTTGTCCGCAAAATTTCATGTCGTTTGATAATTTCGTTGAGGCTGGCTGAAAGTGCATCTATGTTCAGTTTCCCCTGTAAACGAACGGTTCTAGGCAGATTATATGATGGGCTACCTGGTTCAAATTGGTCAAAAAACCACAATCGCTGCTGGGCAAAAGATAGGGGGAGATTTTTATCTCTAGGAACGGGGGTAATGGTTGCGATCGCCAGTTGTTCACCCCGCATTGCTATTTCAATCTGCGCCGCTAGTGCTGCTAAATTTGCAGATTCAAACAGTTGCGGTAAGGGCATTTCTACGCCAAAGGTGGTGCGGATGCGAGAAATTACCTGAGTAGCTAGTAGGGAGTGTCCGCCCAAGTCAAAGAAGTTATCTTCAATACTTATCTGTGGTACACCCAACAATTGCGCCCAAATACCCGCTAATACTTCTTCTACAGGAGTACGGGGAGGAATAAAGGTTGTTTCTCTGCTGACTACATCTTCTGGTGCAGGTAAAGCGTTACGATCTAATTTACCGTTAGTGGTTAGAGGTAAAGCTTTGAGGATGACAAAGGATGTGGGTATCATGTACTCCGGCAACTTTGCTTTTAAAAAGTTGCGGAAGTCATTATCCGATACTGAAACAGATGTAGGGACTATGTAGGCGACAAGACGCTTTTCTTTTGATGTCTCTTCCCTAGCAATAACTACACTTTCCCGTACTGCTGGGTGTTGACTCAAGGCTGTGGAGATTTCGCCTAGTTCAATGCGATAGCCTCTAATTTTCACCTGATCGTCAAGACGACCGAGAAATTCTAAGTTACCATCACACAGATAGCGGACGCGATCGCCTGTTTTGTACAATCGCTGAACCCCATCACTGAAAGGATTAGTAATAAACCTTTGGGCCGTTAAATCAGGTTGGTTTAAATATTCCCGTGCTAAGGATTCACCGCCAATATACAGTTCTCCTGCTACCCCTAAAGGAACTGGTTGCAGATTTGCATCTAATACATAAATCTGGGTGTTAGCAATGGGTTTACCGATGGGAACTGTTGCAGTTTCCTGAATTTTCTCTCCTACTGAGTAAGTCAGTACACCAACGGTTGTTTCTGTGGGCCCGTAGTGATTGAGAATTAGACAATGGGACGCATTCTTTTCTATTTTCTCAATCAAATCCCAATCAGCTGCTTCACCACCGAGAATTAGTGACTGACGGGGTAAAATTTCCCAACACTCGGAACTTAACAAAGCTGCTAAATGAGAAGGAACTATTTTTAAGCAGTCGATAGGATGATCGCGGAAATAACCAGCTAATGCAGACGGATCTGATGCACGTTCCCAAGATACGATATGCAGACATCCACCACTACACAAACAAGGGAAAATGACAGTATTACCTAAATCTGCGGCGAAGGTGGAAACGCTTGCGTAACTTGCATTAGCTGGAAGTTGCAGTTTTGGCAAAATTCCATATAGGTAGTTAAGCAGCTGTTGATGCTCAACCGCAACACCTTTAGGTTTACCAGTAGAACCGGAAGTATAGATTATATAAACTAGATTTTCCGGCTTGGTGTTGTTAATTAGGTTTTCTGTACTCTCCTGAGAGATTTTTTCCCAATCATCCTCTAAATTTACGTCATTTTCCCAATCCCCAGTCCCCAATCCCCAGTCCCTAATTAACACCGATACTTCAGCATCTTGTAAGCGGAACTGTAACGCCTCTTGGGGAAGGGTGGGATCGAGTGGAAGGTAAGCACCGCCAGCTTTGAGAACAGCTAATAACGATATGATAAATTTAAGCGATCGCTCTACACAAATTCCCACTACTACTTCTGGTCTTACCCCCAACTTTTGTAAGTAGTGAGCTAATTGATTAGCTTTAAAGTTTAATTCTTGATATGTTAATTTTTCATCTTCAAACACTACAGCAATTTGATCAGGTGTTTTTTCTACCTGTTCTTCAAATAACTGATGAATACATTGCTCTTGTCGGTAATCAGCCTTTGTTTGGTTAAACTCAACTAACAATTGTTGACGTTCACTGGCGCTAAGTATTCCTAATTGACTGATAGGTGTATTTGAATTATCGAGAATATTTATTAATAAAGTTTGAAAATTTTTGGCTAGACGTTGAATTATTTCTTGAGAGAAGTAATTGATATCGTAGTAAAAATCTGCAACCAAACCATTGTTCCGTTGTAAACAGATGAGTTTTACTTTAAAAGGTTCAATAAAGCTGGAAATTTCCTGTACAGCGAAAGTTACTTTTGTATTATCAGAGTTAGTTTTAGTAATATTTTCAAATTCAAAACCAATAGGTAAAGCTATAAAACAATCCTGTTCTACAGCTTCAGGCACAAAATAATCTTGCCATTCCGCAGCATTTTCTAATGTTTGCGCTACTGCTGCTAATAATTCTGTAAAATTTAAGTTAGATGTAAATTTAGTTTTAATTGGTAGCCAAGTTGCTAATAAGCCAAGTACGTTATGAAGCTCTTCATAGTTACGGCGATCGCTTGCTGTACCAATGACTATTTCTGACTCTCCTGTGAGCCGCCAAATTAGTATTTGCCAACAGGCTAGTAAGATGAGATCAGGCGTTTTATCATACTTTTGGGCAAAGTAATAAATCTTATCAGATAATTCTTGGCTAAAAACTAACTGATAAGTATCAGTTAGAAATTGCTCACTCTTTCCTTGCCGTTCATTAGGTAATTTTAACGCTGATAAAGAGCTAATTTTTTGTTGTTGCCAATATTCTTGAGCTTCCTCTGCATCTTCATCTTCAAGTAATTGATTCTGCCATTCAGAAAATTGTACGTACTGTACATACTCTGTGCTAAATTCATTGCCTTGGCAGCATTGATCGTAAGCTTGACTAATTTGATTAACTAAATTTTTGATTGTTCTAGTATCAGCACATAATGCAGGCAGAGAAATAATTAAAATATGCTGAGCATCTAACAGCTTGATTAAATATAAACGCAGTGGATAAGCTTGAGATAGATTTTGATGTTCCTGTCTTGCTTCCCAAAATAATTCTTGAATTTTCAGAGAAATATCTTCCTGGACGGAATGACTGAAATCTAGATATTGCCAATTAAATGAACTCTTATCTGCAACTACCATGACTGGAGTTTTTACTCCAGGTGGGCGATAAAAACTTGTTCTTAGGATGTCATGAGCATTGACTATTTGAGCAATGGCTTTTTGAAGAATCTCTTTTTGGAGATTACCTTCAATCAAAATACTAGCTTGGGAGCAGAAAGCAGAACTATTTTGTTGTAAATTCCACAGTCGTTTTTGTTGAGGTGCGAGTCTAAAACCGCTAGTAGTTTCTGTTTGCATATTGAGTGAGGATTTTTTTAACGCAGAGGAGCGCGGAGTCAGCGCAAAGTAACCGCAGAGTATTAATTTTTAGGGGGTATTGATATCTTTACCATTAATCATTTCTGCCATTGCGACAACGATTTTACGCTGTCCAATGTATGGGTTTCTGCCGTGAGCAGCCAGCATATTATCTAGCATGATGATGTCGCCTTTTTGCCAGGGGAAGCTAGTTTGCGATCGCTGATATACTGCATTAATTTCAGCAATTTCGTTTTCTGTAATTGGTGTACCGTCACCATAGTAAACATTACGAGGTAACTTTGACTCACCAAATATTGATCGCAGTGATTCTCGAACGTCTGTATCTAAATAGGAGATATGGTGTAATTGAATTTGGTTGAAAAATACAGGTTCGCAAGTTTTGGGATGTACTGCTAAAGCTGGGCGAATTTGTCGAGTCACTAATCCATTATTATCATACCATTCAAACTCAATTCCAGCTTGACGGCAGTAATTTTCTACCTCTTTTTTATCTGTAGTTTGGAAAAATTTACGCCAACTAACATCTAAACCTTCAGCGAAATTTCTCACATACATTAACTGTTTAGTGGCTAATTTTTCTCGCAATTGATGACCAAGCAATTGATAAGCTTTGCGACAGTCAACTATTGGAGTTTCTCCACCTTCAGCCGCAGGTTGGACACAGTAAAACCAAATTTTTAAGGGAAAGCAATGTAAATGGGAACTTTCATTATGGAAAAGTATAGCTTTATCTGCTGGGTAAGGAGTGGAACCATAAACTTTACCACCTTCACCTATGCGGGGTAAGTCGCCATATTCAGCAAATAAATTAGGACTAATTGTTTGAGCGAAATTTTCAAACTCTGAAACTGATTTTACATTAAAACCTCTAAATAAAATCGCTCCATGTTTGAATAATTCTGTTTCAAGATAATCTCGATTATTCTCAACCCAAGATATTAAATCAACTTCTGCATTATTAGGCTGAATCACCAGAGGAAATTTTTGCCCCTCTTGCAGATAATCTGTTTTAATTAATTGCTCTACTGACAGACTCACTGCTTTAGGAGCAATGCTCATGAATTTTTGTTTTTTAGCTGCTTTACGCTCCTGTTGTTGCATAGTTTGTTGTACCTTCTCTGCTTCTGTGAGCATTTCTAATGTATTGATGCGACTTTGAGGTTTAGTCACAATGCTGTTGATTAATGTTTGCCAGTGATTTGTAAATTGAGTGATGGTATCTGGGGCAAATAAATCAGCGTTATATTGCCATTTACCTTCTATACCTTGCTCGGTTTCTGTGAGAAACAAGGCTAAATCAAATCTGGCATTTCTGCCTTCTAGTTCCAGTAAATTTAAGGTAAGTCCTGGTAATTCCAAGGCTGAAGTAGGTGTATTTTGCAGGACAAATAAAACCTGGAATAGTGGAACTGTGTTGCTTAAATGGCGCTCAGGTTGTAATTCTCTAACTAACTCATCAAAGGGTAAATCTTGATGAGCGTAAGCTGCCAATGTTTGGGTGCGAATACGTTGTAATAATTCTAGGAAGGTGGGATTTCCGCTTAAATCTGTGCGTAAGACTAATAAGTTAACGAAAAATCCTATTAATTGTTCAATTTCTGCTTGATTGCGGTTGGCAACATCTGTACCAACAACAATATTATCTTCATTGCTGTAGCGTTGTAGTAAGATTTTAAAACTTGCCAGCAGTGTCATAAATAAGGTTACACCTGCTTGCTGAGAAAGCGATCGCACTTCTTGCACCACTGATGCAGGTATCACAAAACTATGACTAGCACCCCGGTTTGTTTTCACCTCAGCACGGGGATGGGTTGTGGGTAGTTGCAGTACAGGTAAGTTTGCTAATTGCTGCTTCCAGTAAGTGAGTAAAGCCTCTCGTCTTCCACCTTGCAAGTGTTGATGTTGCCAAACTGCAAAGTCTGCATACTGGATGGGTAATGCTGGTAAAGGAGAAGATTCACCAGCCGCAAAAGCGGAGTAAAGTGCTGCTATCTCCCTAATTAATATACCCTTTGACCAACCATCAAAAACGATGTGGTGGATAGTGAATAGTAAGATGTGTTCTTGTTCCCCTAGCTGTAAAAGTGTGCATCTCAGCAAAGGTGCTTGGCTAAAATCAAAGGGAAGTTGGAATTCTTTAATACTAAAATGCCGTATTTCTGCTTCTTGTTCAGCTTTCGGCAATTCCTGTAAGTCCACCACAGGTATTTTTATCTGCACATCAGGAGTAATGACTTGCAAAGGTTGTCCATCCACGGAAGTGAAGCTAGTACGTAATACTTCATGACGGCGAATAATTTCGTTAATGGTTTCCTCTAACGCCTCTATATTCAACTCACCCACAAGACGAACTTTTGCGGGCATATTGTAAATACCGCTACCTGGGTTTAGCTGTTCTAATAACCATAATCTTGCTTGGGCAAAGGATAAAGGTAAATTTCCATCACGAGAAACAGGTGTAATTGCAGAAATACCCTGATGACTGGTTTGTTGAATATTTTTAGCTAGTTTTGCAATGGTTGGGAATTCAAATAAACGCTGAAGCGGTATATCCACCCCAAAGGTTTTGCGGATACGAGAAATAACTTGAGTTGCTAGTAAAGAATGTCCGCCTAGTTCAAAGAAATTGTCGTAAATACTAACTTGGGAAATACCCAGAACTTGAGTCCAAATTCCGGCTAAGACTTCTTCTACTGGATGACGAGGCGCAACAAAACCACTGACTAATTCCGCATTAGTATTTTCCGGTGCAGGTAAGGCGCGGCGGTTCACTTTACCGTTAGGAGTTAAAGGTAGAGAATCTAAGATGACAAAAGCACTGGGTATCATGTACTCAGGTAGCTTTTGCCGTAAATACTGGCGCAGTTCATCAGTAGCGTCGTTTTCAGCAACTAAATAAGCAACTAAACGCTGATTTCCTGGTACATCTTCCCGCACCATCACTACACATTGACGCACTGCGGGATGTTGTTCTAACACCGCTTCAATTTCGCCTAATTCAATGCGGAAACCTCGTAGTTTAACTTGATAGTCAATGCGTCCTAAATATTCAATTTCTCCATTAGAAAGATAACGGGCTAAATCACCTGTTTTGTAGAGTAATGTTTTTGGAATGAATGGGTTAGGAATGAATTTTTCTTTAGTTAATTCCGGTTGATTAAAGTAACCCCGTGCTAAACCCGCGCCGCCAATATACAGTTCTCCAGGAACGCCTACGGGTACTGGTTGTAAATGCTTGTCCAGGATATAAATTTGAGTATTAGCTATAGGACGACCAATAGGAACTATAGCTTCACGCTCATCTACTCTATGAATGGTAGACCAAATAGTCGTTTCTGTAGGGCCATATAAATTCCAGACACTAGCAGCCCTTTGACGTAACTGTAAGGCTAAGTTGTAGGGTAAGGCTTCGCCACCACAGAGAATTTTGAGTTGGGAATTTCCTTCCCAGCCTGCATCTAATAACATTCGCCAAGTTGCAGGGGTGGCTTGCATGATAGTTACAGCAGAATTATTCAGTTGTTTTAATAACTGTGTGCCGTCTGTTGCAACTTCCCGACTGACTAAAATTAATTTAGCTCCTGTTGTTAAAGGAAGGAAGATTTCTAAAACCGCAATATCAAAAGATAAGGTAGTGACTGACAGCAGGTTGTCTGTGTTGGTTAACTGCAACTTCTGCTGCATTGCGGTGAGGAAATTTACTACACTGCGATGGCGAATTTGTACACCTTTAGGTTTACCTGTTGAACCGGAAGTATAAATTGTGTAACTTAGATTACTTGCATCAATGTTGCTGTCAAGTGGGTTTTGTTGATGTGCGGCGATGCTTTCCCAGTCGCTATCTAAACAGATAACTTGGGCGTAGTTAGGTGGAAGAGTTTTTAATAAATGTTGCTGGGTTAATAAGACTGAAATTTGTGAGTCTTCCAGCATGAACGCTAAACGTTCTTGAGGATATGTAGGATCTAGTGGTATGTATGCTCCTCCTGTTTTGAGAATTGCTAAAAGAGCGATAATCATTTCTAAGCTTCGCTCTACACATATCCCCACTAATACCTCTTTTTTTACTCCCAATTTTTGCAGGTATTGAGCAAGCTGATTTGCTTTGGCGTTCAGTTCCCGATAGGTCAATTGCTGGTTCTCAAATACTACAGCAACAGCATCAGGTGTTTTCTCAACTTGTGCCTCAAATAGTTGATGAATACATTGGTCTTGGGGATAATCAACTTGTGTATTATTCCACTCTTCTAATAACTGATAACGCTCGGTAGCTGTCAGTAATGGCAATTCACAAATACGCTGTTGAGGATTTGCCACCATACCTAATAGTAAAGTTTGTAAATGCCCCAATATGCGAGTGATTTTAGCATCATCAAAACGGAGGCGATCGCAAAAAATTTCTAGTGTTAATTCTGAATTTACTTGTACTGAAATATTCAGTGGATAGTGAGGATGAATAAAACTATTAATATTAAATATTTTGAGATTATCTATCGGTTGTTGTAAAGAAGAATTTATTGGGTAATTTTGAAAATTAAATATAGCTTCAAATAATGGCTGCCCAGATGGAACATCACTCCATTTTTGAATCTCTATTAATGGAGTATATTCATATTGCCGCACCTCATTTTGTTGTATTTGTAATTGCTTGAGCCAAGGTATAAAAAATTCTTGAGGATTTAAGCTTATTCTGACTGGCAAAGTGTTGATAAACACTCCCACCATTGATTCTACACCTGCTAATGTGGTGGGGCGGCCAGAAACAACTCCTCCAAAAACAATGTCGTTCTCACCACTATAACGGCTCAGGAGAATCGCCCAGGCTCCCTGCACTATAGTATTTAGTGTTAGTTGTTGTTGTCGAGCTAAAGACTGCAACGCGGCTGTTTCTGTCTTTGATAACTTTAGTATCTGTGTAGCAAAATTTTTGCTTTTACTAAAATCATCTATTCCCAAAGAAGTGACCGTGGTAAAACCTTTGAGATATTGTTTCCAAAAATTCTCTGCTTTTGATAAATCTTGCTTCTGTAACCAAGCTATATAGTCTCGATAAGGACGAGGTTTTTGTAACTTTAAATCTTTACCTTGGCTTAATGCATGATAGCAATTAAATAATTCTTGAAGGAGTAAGGAAGAAGACCATCCATCTAATAGTAAGTGATGATGAGTCCAAATAAATTTATAGTGTTTCTCAGCTAACTGAACCAGCATTAAGCGCATCAGTGGTGCTTGAGAAATTTCAAAATCTTTTTCTCTTTCTGCTACTAAACAACTTTCAATCTGCTCTTGCTGCTCAATAAATCCTATTGTAGATAAATCTTGTTGTTGCCAAGGTAGTTGCACTTGTTTATGCACTACCTGTACAGGTTCTTTAATTCTTTCCCAAATAAAAGAAGCTCGCAAAATTGGATATCTTTCAACTAACTGCTGCCATGCTTGTTGAAATATATCAATATTTAAATTTCCCTGAATGTCACAACTTAGCTGTTCAACATACACTCCTGAGTTTGGGGCATAAAGAGTGTGAAAGAGTATGCCCTGCTGCATCGGTGATAGTGGATAGAATTCCTCAATATTCTTCATTTTTTTCCAATTTTTTATGTTTTGTTGATGCTTGCCAGAGAGTTGTTTAATTTATTTTTTCTAGCTTGGTTGGATCATCAATAAAGGAGTTGATTTTTTTGGCTACTAACATCGTGATTGTTCCTGTATACGTTCGTTCAATTTTATTTAACTTGTAACTTGATTAATGGCTGCCAAAATATTATCGATATCGTCTTGACTCCATTGGCTAGATTCAAATTCAGCAAAGTCTGAAGGTGTATAACTAGGTGCTGTAGAAGACTGGCTAGCACTGAGTATAGAAAGTAAAGCTGTTTGAAAATCTTGAGCTAACCTTTCAACTGTTGCTTGACGATAAACATTTTGGCTATAAATCCAATCGATTTTAAGTTGGTTTTGGACTATCAAGGCATTAATTTCTATTAGATGGCTGCGTTGTGCGTGTGAACTACGGGATAAACCGCCGGATTTTGGGGATAACTTTAATAAAGAAGACTCAGGTATAGTTTGCTCGTAGTTGCCAAGGTAAAGGAAAAGTACCTCTGCTTGTTGTAGCGATCGCAATTTTTCCGTAATAATCTCATCACCACTCAAGTAGCGCAACACACCATAGCCCAAACCTTGATTCGGGAAACTACGGATTTGCTCTTTCACCTGCTTTAAGATTTCCCCTATTTGTTCTGTATCGCCAATTTGCAATAGCATGGGGGCAATATTGGTAAACCAGCCTACTGTACGGGATAAATCGATATCATCGAAAATTACATCTCGGCCATTTCCCTCTAAGTCAACCAGCAATGATTGCTTACCAGTCCATTTACTAAATGCTTGTGTTAAAGCAGCAAGTAGTAGATCATCTGTTTGGACTCGATAAGTTGTAGCAATTTCTTCTTGTAATGCCTGTGTTTCTTCTACACTCAAGGTTACAGATATAGTCTCAGCCGATGCTACAGTGTTAGCACCATCTGGATAATCTACTGGCAATGGTGATACCCAGTCACGCTCAGCTGTTAACCAATAAACCTGTTCTCTTTGTAATTCTATTGACTGGGCATACTGAGTTAGCCGCAAAGCCCACTGTTTGAATGAAGTTGTCTTCGGCGGTAGTTTAATTGCTTTTCCTTGGCTGAGTTGTTGGTATGCAGTCTCCAAATCTTCTAGCAAAATTCGCCAAGAACCAACATCAATTGCTAAATGGTGGATTGCCAACAGGATGCGGCTTGGTTGATGAGTTCCAAAGTCAAAGAATGCAACCCGCACAATTGGGCCAGAAGTAAGATTGAGACTCGCTTGGATCTCTTGAATAGATGCTTCAAATGCCTGTTCTTGTTGCTGTGGTAACAGTTCTGATAAATCTATCTCTTCAAACGGTACAACTTCATCAGGACTAGCATTTATTTGTTGCCAACTTGATGCTTCTTCTGCAAAACGTAGGCGCAAAGCATCATGATGTATTAGTAAATGCTGAACTGCTTGTTTTAAGAACACAGGGATAAGAGATTGTTGCACTTCTAACACAACTGTTTGGTTCCAGTGGTGTGCATCAACTAATTTCTGCTCAAAAAACCAGTGCTGAATCGGTGTTAGGGGCAGTTCTCCTGTCACTAATCCCTGTTCACTTAAAACTGTTTGCGTTCTGCCTGCTATTTCTGCTAATTGGGCAATAGTTGGGTATTCAAACAAATGCTGATTAGTAAAGCGTAGTCCTGCTTTGTTGGCTCTGGCAGTAATCTGAATACTTAATAGAGAATCGCCGCCTAACTCTAAGAAGTTATCTTCAATACCTATTTGTTCAATTCCTAGAATTTCTTGCCAGATGTTAGCAATGGTTTGCTCTGTTTCGTTTCGCGGAGCAACATAACTATTCTGTAAGTATGGTCTAGAGTGTAGTGCTGGTGAATCGGTGCGATCAACAACTTCTGAAGGCTTAATCCACTGTTCAACTCTGGCTTGTAAATCAGTTGTTGAAACAACTATTTGATTGACTTTATTTAAAGTTAATACGCGTTGGAATACTTCGACACCTTCATGATTATTCATGAAAAATTGAGTAGAATTTTCTGGCTTTGCTGCCAATTCTCTAACTAATTGACTCGTTAACCAGTTATCCCAATTTACACTAATCCAAGGTGTATAACTTGTTTGATTATGTTTATAAACAAAGGCATCAGTGAAGTGATGGGCTGCTGGATAAGCCGCCATTCCTAATGCACCTATAACAGATGATAAGGAAGATATTAAAACACAGAAATCAAGCTCTATTTCTTGTAATGCTGTTTCTAAAATATACAGTCCATGACCATTAGCTTTTAGTTGTTGTTCGCATTCGCTTCTAGTAATTTCTTGAACTGTTCTAAACAGTTTAATTCCAGCAGCATGAATAACGCCATTTATCTGACCAAAACGGTCTATAGTCTGAGTAATAGCTGCTTGCATTTGGTCTGCATTGGCTACATCAGCACTCAGAGCCAGAATTTCTGCACCTAGTTGTTCTAGTTCCTGTAATTTGCGAATTTTACTGCTGAATTTATCTTCTGCGTCGTGAGTTGTTAGCCATTCTTCCCATTCATCTTTGTTAGGGAAAGCTGAAGAACTAATTAGTATTAATTTTGCTTTGACTGTTTGTGCTAAATACTCGGCAATTTCTAAACCGATACCACCTAAACCACCAGTAATTAGATATACTCCTTCTTGCCGCAGCTTGGGTGGTTGGTTGTTATCTAGCCGTAGTGGTTCATAAGATTGTAGCCAACGATGATGACCACGATAAGCGATCGCACTCTCAAATTCTTTAGTATTTAACTCTGCTAAAAGTTGTTCTAACAGTTGGCTTTCTGCAACAGTTCCAGCCGCAGGAAGCACAATATCAATACTGCGACAGGAAATATTTGCATACTCTTGCGGAATGGTTTTACACATTCCCAAGACAGTTGCTTTCTCTGGACTTAATTTTTCTAAACCTGTTACGTCGTAGATATCATTAGTTACGACCAAAATATCTACAGGTTGAGTAATATTTTGTTTACTAAGAGACTGTGCCAGAAATAACAAGCTATAAAAACCTACATTTTGGCAATTGTCAAAATACTCGATTCCTGATGTTGTTTGTTCAGTAGGTGCGATACTCCAGAGGTGTAAAATTGCATCTGGAATTTGCCCGAAAAATTGCAACTCTTCGATTAGATCATCATAATCATTAGGCTGGCTAGGATTGATGCTATATTCCCTTTCACTCAATTTGCTAAACTGCTCTCCCTGCCAGACTGTAATAACATTGTTACCCTCACCTTCTAGGCGTTTGGCTATTTGTAAACCTACTTGACAAGTATCAGCAAATACCAACACTTGTTTTTCAGATTTTACAGTTTGGGGTGCAATTGTTTGTTTCCAAACTGGTAAATAAAACCAGTCTGCTATGTCAGGCTTTTTCTGATTGACAGCAAAAGACTCACTAAACTTTTTCTGAGGTTCTATCCAATAACGTTGACGTTCAAAAGGATATGTCGGTAGTGGGATGCGATAACGACGTTCAGAACCGTAAAAGCTAGACCAATCTATTGCAACTCCAAAAAACCAGAGGCGACCAAGTGTATTTAGCAAGAACACAACATCTGCTTGTTCTTCTTTGGGATGCCGTAAAGAAGACAGTATCGGCTGTTGGCTTACACCTGCTTGCTGTTTAACAAAGGTACACAAAGTCCGCCCCGCCCCTACTTCCAGAAGAATTCGGTTTGGCTCTTGCAGTAACACAGATATGCCATCTGCAAACTTCACTGTTTGTCGTAAATGACTCGCCCAGTAATTAGGATCTGTAGCTTCTTGGGCAGTTATCCAAGTTCCGGTGAGATTCGAGATAAAGGGAATTTGCGGAGGATTCAATGTAACTTTCTTAGCTTCCGCAATAAACGCCTGCAAAATCGGTTCCATCATCTGAGAATGGAAAGCATGGGAAGTATACAGGCGACGACATTCTATCCCTTGCGCTAATAGTTGCTCAGACAGTGCATCTATCGCGCCATGAGTTCCTGACACTACACAAGAAGACGGTGCATTACTCGCAGCTAAAGATAAGTTTTCATTGAGTAAAGGTTTAACTTCTGCTTCTGAGAAGGGAATCGATAGCATACTGCCGCTTGGCAATTGCTGCATTAGTCGCCCACGCATAGCAACAAGAGTTAATGCGTCTTTTAAGGACATAACACCAGCAAGACAAGCCGCTACATATTCCCCGATGCTATGGCCAATCATTGCACCCGCAGAAATACCCCAGGACATCCACAACTGAGCTAAGGCATACTCGATGACAAATAATGCTGGCTGGGTTACGGATGTTTGCGTGAGTTTTTCTTGGGCAGTTTTGGTGTCAGACTCTTGGGGATAGATGACTGCACGTAAATCTAGGCTCAATAATGGTTGAAGTATCGAACAGCAACGGTCTACAGATTCACGAAAGGCTGACTCTGTTTGATAAAGTTCTTTGCCCATGTTGACATACTGACTACCTTGCCCAGGAAACATGAAGGTAATCGGGCGATCGCAAGGTTCTTGGTAGTGAGTGAAAATTTGTTGATAAGCTCTATTTTGCAAAGCATTGACCGCATCTTGAATATCTTCACACACCAAGATGCGACGATAATTAAACTCTTTACGCCCTAGTTGCAGGGTATAAGCAACATCCGCCAGATTTAGGTCAGGATGCTGCACCAGATGTTGAGTCAGATTATCAGTAGCAGTTTCTAATGCAGATTCAGTCTTGGCGGAGATGACTAACAGATGATACTTTCTCCCCTGCTCCCCTGCTCCTCTGCTCCCCTGCTTTTCTACAACTGGTGCTTCTTCTAAAACAACATGAGCATTGGTTCCTCCCATCCCCAAGGAACTAACACCCGCACGACGCGGAGATAGTTCTGGTTTCCATTGAGTCAGTTTTGTGTTGACGTAAAAAGGACTATTGTCAAAATCTATCTGGGGGTTGGGCTGCTCAAAATTTAAGCTGGGTGGTATTTGTTGATGTTTGAGAGCTAAAGCCGTCTTGATTAATCCGGTGACTCCTGCGGCTGCATCGAGATGACCGATGTTTGTTTTGACAGAACCAATCGCACAAAAACCTTTTTTGTCTGTACTGGCGCGAAAAACTTTAGTTAAAGCAGCAATTTCAATTGGATCGCCTAAAGTTGTGCCTGTACCATGCGCTTCAACATAGCTGATGGTTTCTGGTTCAACCCCGGCTAACATGATGGCTTCTGCGATCGCTTCTGCTTGTCCATCGACGCTAGGCGCTGTATAACCAACTTTCTGTGAACCATCGTTGTTGATAGCCCAACCTTTAATTACTGCATAGATGTGATCGCCATCTGCGATCGCATCCTCCAGCCGCTTCAGCAGAACAACTCCGACACCATTACCAACAGTTGTTCCTTGTGCTTGAGCATCAAAAGCACGACAATGGCCATCAGGAGATAAAGTTCCGCCTGGTTGATACAAATAACCTGTTTTATGCGGAACTCGAATTGAAACTCCCCCTGCCAAAGCCATATCACATTGATAATTAATTAAACTTTGACAAGCCAGAGTAATTGCTACTAATGAAGTAGAACAAGCTGTTTGAACTGTCAGACTTGGCCCAGTTAAATTTAATTTGTACGATACACGAGTAGAGAGAAAATCTTTATCATTACCAATTAATTTTTGATAAGACTGTGCCGAACCAACTTGGTCGCTATTTAAGTCAAAAGATAAATAATTATTTAAACTAGCACCAGCATAAACTCCTATCCGACTCTCACATCTATTGGAGTCATAACCAGCACTTTCTAAAGCTTCCCAAGCATATTCTAAAAATAGACGGTGTTGTGGATCGGTAATTTCCGCTTCTTTAGGATTAACGTCAAAAAATGCAGCATCAAATAAATCAATATCTTCTAAAACGCCGCCTGCTTTGACATAGTTACTATCATCTAAGCAATTAGGAGCAATACCTGCTGCTAATAAATCTTCATCTGTAAGCTGAGAAATTGATTCGATTCCCGCTTGTAAATTGTGCCAAAATTCTGCAACATTATTAGCTCCAGGGAAACGTCCTGATATACCAATAATTGCTATGCCTTCCATTGATGCGTCAGATATTGTACTACCCATGTTCTTTTTCTTGGGTTGAATTTAAAATAATGGTTTTTGTTGTCAAAAATTTATTTCCTCATGCAGAGTTGCAGAAAATAAATTGATGTTTTTATCAATTATCTCATGTAGCTGAGGAGCGAGTAAATTCTGCGTTTTGTATCAGTAAATGACCGACGACCATGCAAAAATCTAGAATTGTCAATCATAACTAAATCGCCCGATTGCCAGGGTATCACCTCAGTTAAGTTATTCATCACTTGCTGAATTTGGTTAATAACTGTTGATGGTATAGGTGAATCATCTGCAAAAGTGACGACTCCTCTAGGATTTTTGTACTCAGTAATTAGACTATTAGCAAATGCGTCTTGATGACCATATTTAGTCTTAACTACAGCCGAACAAATATATTCTATAGAAATAGATTGGTCTTCATTAATTTTGTAACTTAAACCAGGAATGCCATTCAGAGTACGTTTAACATCAGCTAAAGTAGCACCTACTCCTAGAAAACGCTTCCAGTCAGCAGCCGGAAATTTTTGGAAAAATTTGATTTTTTTAGCAATAAATAATTGTCGTAATTCTTCACTTAATGCTTGCCATACTCTTACACCATCCCAATATAAAGTTTCACCACCTTGAGAAGCTGGTACACCACAGCAAAACCAAATGACATCGGGACGAAAGGGAGAATTAGCGTTTTCGCAATGAGGGCTAACATAGTGCATCCCTGGATCTACTAAAGTGACATATTTATTACGTGGATCAACTATTGGTCTGTCTTTATCCAAGACAAATTTTGAACTGAATTTTTCAGCAAATACCTTCATCTGTTCATAGTCAACACCAAAACCTCGAAATAGTAAAATACCAAACGATTTAAAATCGCCTAAAGTTTCTTCAACAGGCAGTTGCAAAATTGATTGAGCAGTTTTGTTTTGAATTAGTTTTGCACTGTTAGTTAATAATGTATTAGTTTCAAGCATTATATTCTGAATTTCCTTATTTAACTGTTTAGTATTTTCTGGTTAAGTAGAAAGAATATTTGGTTATTTCTTAAAATTTCTACCGCGCTTCATCAAGTTTCTCTGTCTATTAGCAGCCTCTATTTGCTTTTGAATGCGGTTATTTAATGATTCAAAAACCGATGTTTCTTTTGAATTGATATTTATATACTTAGCCAAAGATTTAATAGTTGGGTTTTGGAACATTTCTACAACTGAAATGTCACAGTGCAGGTTTTCTCGGAATTTATGATTCACCTGAACCATTAATAATGAATTACCGCCCAAGTCAAAGAAATTATCATTGATGCCTACTTTTTCTAGATGTAAAATCTCTTGCCAAACTTTAGCGATCGCTCTTTCTATTTCCGAGTTTGGTGCTTCATACGTCTGTTTTAAATCAAGGCGTTGAATCTCTGGTACAGGTAAGGCACGACGGTCTATTTTACCATTAGGTGAAAGTGGTAATTTCTGTAATTCTACAACGGCAGAAGGCACCATATAATCTGGTAGTTTCTCTTTGAGAGAATCGCGTAATTCCTGTGCAGAAAATTTTGTTTCTGAATGAGGAACTACATAGGCTACCAATCGCTGATTGTTTGGGATATCTTCTCTGGCTACTACTACCGTTTCTTTAACTTTTGGGTGTTGTCCTAATACTGCTTCAATTTCTCCTAATTCAATGCGAAAACCTCGCAGCTTAACTTGGTGGTCAATCCTGCCTAAATATTCAATATTTCCATCAGCACGATAGCGTGCTAAATCACCTGTTTTGTATAAAAAATGTCCTGATTCAAATGGACTTGAAATAAACTTTTCTTGAGTTAGTTCAGGTTTATTCCAATAACCACGCGCTAATCCCACGCCACCAATATGTAACTCACCACTGACACCAATTGGCACAGGTTGTAAATGTTTATCTAAGATATATATCTGTGTATTGGCAATTGGACGACCAATAGGAACTGTCTTCTCATTACTATTAGGTTGACAAGCCCAATAAGTTACGTCTATTGCCGCTTCTGTTGGGCCATAAAGGTTGTGTAACTCGGCGTTGAATCGTTCAAAGAAGCGTTGTTGTAGGTCAAAAGATAGAGCCTCACCACTACAAATTACCCGTTTGAGACTACCACATTGCTCTAGTTCTGTTTCTTCTAGAAACACTTGCAACATTGAGGGAACAAAGTGAATTGTGGTAATTTTTTCTTGAGCAATTAGTTGAACTAGATACCTGCTATCTTGATGTCCACCTGGTTTAGCTATAACTAAACTCGCGCCTGTTAACAAAGGCCAGAAAAATTCCCAAACCGAAACATCAAAGCTGAATGGTGTTTTCTGTAAAACACGATCGCTTGCTGTTAGCTGATATGTATCTTGCATCCACAATAGACGGTTACCCAAGCCTTTGTGAGTGTTCATTGCACCTTTGGGCTTTCCTGTGGAACCGGAGGTGTAAATTACATAAGCTAAGTTTTCTGCTGTAACTTCACTAGTTGGGTTTTCAGGACTGTAAGCCGCAAATTCTTGAAAGTCTCTGTCTAGACATACAACTTGCGCTTGATGGGTTGGTAGTTCTTGGGCTAGATGTGGTTGCACTAACAACACCGACACTTGAGCATCAGCCAACATGAATGCTAAACGCTCTTTGGGATAAGTAGGATCTAAAGGTACATAAGCACCACCTGCTTTGATAATCGCCAATATCCCAATTACCATCTCTAAAGAGCGTTCCATGCAGATACCAACCAATACGTCTGGTTTTACACCCAGAGTTTTGAGATAGTGAGCCACTTTGTTGGCGCGTTGGTTTAACTCTTTGTAGGTAAGTTTTTGATTTCCAAAGATGAGGGCAATAGCATCTGGTGTGTGTTCTACTTGCTGCTCAAATAGTTGGTGGATGCACTGATTTTGGGGATAGTCTCTCTGAGTATTATTCCATTCAACTAGTAGCTGATGCCTTTCAACTTCTGTTAACAACGGCAATTCTGCAATACTAGTATCAGGCTTGTTAACTATACCTTGTAGTAGTGTCTGGAAATGTCCCAGCATCCGATGGATAGTATCGGTCTTAAATAGATCCGTGTTGTACTCTAAAGTTGCAACTAATCCCTGTTCTCTGTCTTCCATAAACAGAGTTAAATCGAACTTAGCCGAGCCGCTATCACCTTCGTGGAAAGTTAGAGAAATATCTGATAGTTGTGGATTTGGGATTGGCACATTCTGGAGAACAAACATCACCTGAAATAGCGGGTTGTGGCTGAGATCACGTTCAGGCTGTAATTCCTCGACTAATTTATCGAAAGGTAAGTCTTGATGAATATATGCTTCTAAAGCTGTTGATTTGACTCGCGCAAGTAACTCTCTAAAACTAGGTTGCTCAGATAAATCTGTACGTAAGACTAAAACATTGACAAACAATCCTATCAATGTTTCGATTTCTACTGCATTACGACTAGCAACTGGCGAACCCACCAAAATATCGGTTTGTCCTGTGTAGCGGTACAGTAGAGTTTTGAAGGCTGCCAACAAAGTCATAAATAGAGTTGCGCCTTCCTGATGGCTCAACTGCTTTAAAGAGTCTGTAAGATTTTTGGGTAAGGATAGTTGGACTTTCGCACCGTTGAAGGTTTGTACAGGCGACCTTGGGCGATCAGATGGTAAATCCAATATAGGCAGCTTACCACTCAATTTCTGTTTCCAGTAAGCAAGTAAGCTTTGAATACGCTCTGGATGTAAATTCTTTCGTTGCCAATAGGCGAAATCTACATATTGAACAGGCAGTTCAGGAAGTGTAGAGGGCTTCCCGTTGGAGAATGCTTCATATAATGCTGCCAATTCTCTGATGAATACGCCAATAGACCAACCATCTGAAACTATATGGTGGAAGGTTACAAGTAACTTATATTCATTATTTGTCAAGCGCAGCAGTAAGCTATGCAATAGCGATTGGCAAGACAAGTCAAACCGATGTTGAGCTAACTCCTTCGTTAGACGTTCTACTGCAACTGCCGCATTATCCTCTGACAACTCCTGCAAATCTTCTATCGGTAAGTTGAAGGTAACAGTCGGATTAATCACCTGAGCAGGTTGTTCATCCACTAATACAAACTTAGTTCGCAAGACCTCATGACGTTGGATAATTTCGTTGAGGCTTTGTGTCAGTGCAGCTATGTTTATCTGTCCCGTTAAATTAATTACAATCGGGATGTTATAAGCAGGAGTGTCTGGTGCTAACTGATGAATAAACCACAGTCCTTGCTGAGAAAAAGATAAAGGATGATAGTCAGTGCTTTTTTCAACTTTAGCTAAAGCTACTAATGGCACATCACCTGCTGTTATAATTTCGGACAGTATTTTTGTTGCCAATGCTTGAATACTCAAACCTTCAAAAAAGTCTGCTATCGATACAGCGACTTCTAAATAATTTTCAATTCGGTTTTTTAACTCAAAAACTCTTAAAGAATCGAGTCCTAAGCTACTTAAAGGTTGCTTGATATCAATCTGCAAGGGTGTTA
Source organism: Mojavia sp. (assembly GCF_059505145.1). Taxonomy (NCBI): domain Bacteria; kingdom Bacillati; phylum Cyanobacteriota; class Cyanophyceae; order Nostocales; family Nostocaceae; genus Mojavia; species Mojavia sp. The sequence continues at coordinate 63,330 of NZ_JCACKA010000064.1, read as the reverse complement.
TTTTAAATACTTGCGCTACTTGCTCAAGTAAATATGCTTCCAATAATAGTTGAGACTCGTCCGGGGTAAGGGACAAGATAGTTACACGATTCAGCTTAAGATTATTCTCGGTTTCTACAAAATTAATACTTTCAGTAATACTGCTATTTATTATCTGTAATTCACCAGCCAGAAACTCTGCTTTCGTAGCACGACGTTGAATCTTACCACTAGAAGTCTTGGGAATAGTACCTGGTTTAATCAGAACCACCCCATAAACTTGTACCTCATGTTCTTCTGCTACTGCTTGACGAATTGCAGCTGTAACTTCCTCTAAATCCGGTTTGGCGCGAAATTCTAATTCTTGCACCACTACCAATTGTTCTTGATGATCAACTTCTATACAGAAGGCTGCATTACCACCAGCACGCAATGATGGATGAGAGCGTTCTGCGGTGAGTTCAATATCTTGAGGGTACAGGTTGCGGCCACGAATAATAATTAAATCTTTGGCTCTACCAGTAATAAAGACTTCCCCATTATCCAAAAAGCCTAAGTCACCCGTGCGTAAAAAAGGCCCTTCTTTTATATCTTGCAAAAAGGCATGGAAAGTCTGTTCTGTTTCTGCTTGGCGATTCCAATAGCCTTTGCCAACGCTGGGGCCAGATACCCAAATTTCCCCTACTTCTCTATCCTGACAGCGAGTTAAAGTTTCTGGGTTAACAATCACAACCTGCTGTTGTGGCACACTGTGACCACAGCCGACTAATGCTATTGAATTATCATTGTTACTAACAGCCTCAATTATATGGTTGCGTTCTAAAGCGCTTTTATCTATACGCTTGCTTTTTACTAACGTAGACTTGACGCTACCAGATACCATCAAAGTGGCTTCTGCCATGCCATAACAAGGATAAAAAGCTTCTGGACGAAAACCGCATTCAGCGAAGGTGGCGGCAAACTTCTCTAGAGTTTCATGACGAATTGGTTCCGCACCGTTAAAAGCTACACTCCAACTGCTTAAATCTAGAGTGGCACGTTGTTCGGGGGTAATTTTTTCAATACAAAGTTCGTAGGCAAAGTTGGGAGCGCCACTTGTAGTTCCTCTATAACGAGAAATCGCCTGTAACCAACGGTAAGGACGTTGGAGAAAAGCAGCTGGCGGCATCATAATACAAGGAAAACCGCCATACAAAGGTTGCAGTACGCCGCCAATCAGTCCCATATCATGATAGACAGGCAGCCAAGTGACAAACTTACTAATAGAGGAATGTTCCATATACTGGCGCGTCACCTCAGCATTGTGTAGCAAGTTGCCATGAGTGAGCATGACACCTTTGGGTGTGCCAGTAGAACCAGAAGTGTATTGCAAAAATGCCAGAGTATCTATATTGATAAAAGGCTCTTGCCAAGCTTCTTCTATACCTGGTGCGAGGTTATCAGTAGTTAGCCAGAGGATATTATCTATATCAAATTTATCGGCAAGCAAGGACTTTAACTGAGCCAGAATTGCCGTTGTTGTCAGGATTACTGCTGTTTGTGCATCTTGTAAAATTGCCAAGATTCTGGGGGTGTTGCGTGCATTGCGTGGCGGATATGCTGGCACTGCTACCAGCCCGGCATACAGACACCCAAAGAAGGCTGGTAAGTAATCACTCCCCGGTGGATAAAGCAATAAGGCACGCTCACCGCTTAAACCTAATGTTTGCAGTTGAGATGCGATCGCTCGACTATACCGATCTAACTCTTGATAAGTTAAAGTTGCTGCTTGCGTTTCGCCATCGTGCAGAAAAGTAAAAGCCTCAGCGTTTGCTTGTTCTACCGACCTGTAACGCAGCAGTTCCACCACTGTCGAACACTTACACACAATTTCTTCTAAATCATTGACACATTGAGTCATTGCACTTTCAAAATCCTGATGCACAAATAATTCTGGGTTCTCAAGCCGTAGCAACCTTTTTCAAAAGCATGACAGAGGTTAACGGCGTTCCATCTACATACAGTTTATTTTTATAATCTCATGGTTATTGCTATTTATTTGCAATTACTTGTAATAGACTAAAACAACTTAGCCAAGATAGCAAGCAAATATTAATCAATAACTCTTCTCACCATTTAGGCAAAAAATAAATTATTAAAAAAAGTATCTTAAGATAGATGACAAAGCCTAGTTTACATAAAAATGACTTGCGTATTACTATGAAAATGCCTTTAAAAGGCTTAATAGTAAGGATTTATCGTAAACTTTAGTAATATTTATGGTATCTGAAGTTTTGACAAATGCTTGCCCACATAGAGGCTTTATGATAATCTCTCCTAATAGCCCTAGGGATAGATGCAAATTATTAGCAGATAGTTTTTGAGAATTTTTGGAGAGAATGTCAAACATTATTGATAAAATATCGCGTTCTTAATATCAGACGTGACGTTTTAAATTGGGTCTGAGGATGAGGAGCAAAATGCAACTAGAGGCGTTGGTTAAAAGCCTGTTAATTACAGGTTCAGTTCAAGGAGCAACAAGAATGAAGTCTGGGTTAATGAGTGAGATACGTTCAGTAGGATTGGCATTAGCGGTAATTAGCAGCTTGGCACAACCAGCCCATGCAGGAACGCAGACAGCAGAACTATCTACTATTGATAGCCAGAAATCTTACTCTACTAGTGCGGCACAATTGCTTGTACAACGCAGCGATAGTTCAGTTACTAAAGTTACAGGCGTTAAAATAAATTCTACAGACAAAGGCATAGAAGTTATTTTAGAAAGTGCCAACGCAGAAGCACTCAAACCAGTCAATAATAATCAAGGCAACAGTTTTATAGCGGATATACCCAATGCAGTGTTAGCACTGCCCAACGGTGGCAACTTTACCCAAAATAATCCTGCACCAGGCATTGTATCTGTCAGCGTCACTCAAGCTAACACCAATACTCTCAGAGTAACAGTAATAGGTGAGGGAGGTTTACCCAACACCGAGTTATTTGATGGTGATGAAGGTTTGATTTTTGCCGTTACGCCAGTTATCTCTGCAACTCAACCACAGCAGCCAACGCAAACCGAATCAACATCTCCAGCATCTCAAAGCGTCGCAGAAGTCACAGGAGTCCAACTTAATTCCACCAGTAACGGTTTAGAGATCATATTGGCAACTCCAGATGGCGAAAAATTACAAGTGTTGCCTAAGAGTGAAGGCAACACATATATTGTCGATATTACCTCGGCTCAACTGCGGCTATCCAGTGGCAACACATTCCGCCAAGAAAAACCCATTGCTGGAGTTAGTGAAGTAACCGTTACTAACTCTGATGCCAACACTATCAGAGTCGCTGTGACTGGTGTAGATAGTATTCCTAAAGTAGAGTTATTTGATAGTGACCAAGGTTTGATTTTTGGCATAGCTTCAGCTGCATCCTCTACCCAAGCAGACGCGCAACCTCAAACACCAACAGAATCAACCCAGCCAGAACAGGCATCCTCCTCTGACGAACCTATTGAGTTAACAGTCACAGGTGAGCGAGACGGGTATCGCGTACAAGAGTCATCCACTGCTACAAAAATAGATGCACCGCTACGTGATATTCCCGCATCTGTTCAAGTGATACCAAGAGAAGTTATAGAAGACCGTCAAGTAGTGCGCCTGAGTGAGTTAGCCAATAACGTCAGTGGTGTACAACAGCAATCAGGCTATGGTGGACTATCTTCTTCAGGTTACTTTATTCGCGGTTTTGAATCGGGTTTTGAATCGCTGCGTAACGGATTTAAAAATTTTGGTTTTACTAGTCCTCGTGATGTCGCTAATATTGAGCGAGTCGAGTTTCTCAAAGGCCCTGCATCAGTACTGTATGGAAGCGCCAATAATCCTGGTGGTGTTGTCAATACAATAACTAAGAGGCCTTTACCAGACCCTTTTTATAGGGTAGGTATGACTATTGGAAGTTATGACTTTTACCGCCCAACAATTGATTTGACTGGGCCTTTAACAGACGATAAATCAGTACTGTATCGTCTGAATGTTGCCTACGAAAACTCTGGTAGCTTCCGAGATTTTATTGAAAACGAAAGCTTCTTTATATCTCCCGTAGTCACCGTGAATATTGGCCCAAGAACCAGTATGACGTTTGAGTACGAATATCAAAAATATGATTATACCTTTGATAGGGGGTTTCCGCCTGGAAATGTGTTTTTCCAAGTTCCTATTAGCAGATTTTTAGGAGAGCCTGGCTTCAATAATGCTGAGTTTACATCCAACGTTTTTACCTATAACTTAGAACACCAATTCAGCGATGATTGGAAATTCCGCCAAGGCTTTAACGTCGCTAGTGTCAATGGGAATACTCGAATAGCGCGTAACTCTACTTTTTCTGAACCTTTTTTGTCAGAAGACGGTCGGACGCTTCCACGAGTAGCTGAGACAACAGATGAAGAGCAAGAAAACATTTCTCTACAAACCGAAGTTAGCGGTAAGTTTAATACAGGTTCTATCCGTCATAATGTGTTGTTTGGAGTAGAACTAGCAAACTACAGATATTCTTACGATTTTTTCAGCGCTGAAATTGCTGGAATAGATATTTTTAATCCGGTGTATGGCGCTCAACCAGGAACCTTTGAACGTTCTTTCGCTGATGAGTATGGCGGTAATAATGTAGCAGTTTATTTCCAGAATTTAATTGAATTAACGCCTAATCTAAAATTGTTAGCTGGTGGTCGCTTTGATTGGGTAGATTCTTTCTACACAGACTTAGCAGCTAATGCTTATGATTACAAAACATCTGATTCTGAATTTTCGCCAAGTGTCGGTCTTACCTATCAACCTACTGACTCTACTTCCGTTTATGCGAGGTGGTCAAACTCATTTAATCCGCAAATTTCTGGACGCAGCCGTACCAATGAGCAGTTTCAGCCAGAAACTTCTGAACTATTTGAGGTTGGCGTTAAACAAGAATTTTTTGACAAGCGCCTCTCCGCCACTTTGGCATATTTTGACATCACTAAAAACAATGTACTAACTACTGATCCTGAAGATTTTAACTTCAGTGTTCAAACTGGTGAGCAGAAAAGCCGTGGTGTGGAATTAGATATCAGAGGCGAAATTCTACCGGGATGGCAAATCATTGCTACCTATGCCTATACAGATGCTTTTGTCAGCGGAGATAACGATCCAGAACTGGTGAACAATAGATTACAAGCTGTGCCATATAATAGCGCCAGTCTATGGACAACTTATGAATTTCAACAAGGTAGCTTGCAAGGTTTAGGATTTGGTTTGGGGCTTGTTTATGTGGACGAACGGGAAGCTACTCTCCCAAACACTATCAAAATCCCCTCTTATGTAAGAACTGATGCTAGTATCTTTTATCGCCGGGATAATTGGCGAGCAGCTATTAATATCAAGAATCTGTTTGATACAGAGTATTACGAATCTCAGCGCTTTTATGTAGTGCCTGGTGCGCCGTTGACTATATTGGGAACAGTTTCTTTTGAGTTTTGATATTAGGCAATAAACAATATTTCCCTATTTTTTTAATAAGAAAATATTGCCTTAATTAGAAAACACCCCACCCATTCAGGGTGGGGGTAATGCTTAATAAAAGCTTTTTCTAAGAATAAAGAGTTTAAGAAAGAGTGAAAAACTGGTTTAAAAGTATAGTTCTCAATTAACCAAGAGGCGACCTATGTCGTTGATGTACTCGTAGATTGAATTAGCCGCGAAGACTTTGCTCTTGGTGTCTAGAAAACAGGAAAATTTATGATTATTTTAACTAGCTATACTCCGCATCATGGTCGGGCACAATAGTTTCTACATCCCGCAGCACGCGTACAGAAAACCCAACCAAACCAACCAGTAACATCCACACGGCACAAATCACATATAAAAGGGATATCCCTGCACCAGTACCAGTCCCCAATAATCCTCCGAACATCCCAACCAGAACGCCCCCTGATTGCAACGCAGGTGTAAAAACTTGATCTGCCAAAGGCCCTGCTATTAAGTAGCCTACCGCAGAAGCTATCTGCAAAAGTAGCGATCGCGCTGCAAAAACTCTTCCTTGCACATTAGGAGGTACTTTAGCTAACCAAATAGCAGTATCCGAACTCCCATTTAAAGGAAAATTGAAAGATGAGCAAAATTGTGCAGGAATCCAAACCCAAGGAGTTCTACCCAAACCAAAGACAACTTTACTTAAACCTGCACCGATCATCCCCAATAAAACACCTTTGATTTTACGTCTAAAACCACCCCAAGTACTAAGAATTATCGCTCCCATTACACCGCCAAAACCAGCCGCAGAAGCCAAGCTACCTAGCACTAAAGTATTATTATTTGTTCTTGACAAAATCATCGGTGAGTATAGAGAATTACCAATGTCATGAGGAAGCCAAAATAATAAATTAACTACTAACAGTGCCAGTAAGCTTTTTTGGTTATTAATGTAGCGCCAACCAAATCCTAATTCTCGCCAGATATTAGCTAGTTTTTCATTTTCGGTTGTTGGTGGTTGAGGAATACTTACTAACAATAAGCTGCTAATTGCGATGGTAAAAGTAAATATATCAATTAGCCAAATTCCTAAAAAACCAATGATTGTGTAAAGATATCCAGCTAAAGCAGGTGCAATAATATTGCTGCCGTAGCCAGACACAAATTGTAAACTACTAGCGCGGGTATAGTGCTTTTTAGGAATCATCAGCGATACTGATGACGAGTATGCCAAAGACTGAAATTGATTGAAAGTTCCGACAATAGCGCCTGTCAGGTAAAAGTGCCAAATTTGTAAATGATTGGTGAGATACAATAATAAAATAATAATAGTAGTAATAACTGCTACTGTGTCACCTACCATCATTAATAGTTTTCGATTAAAGCGGTCTACAATGACACCACTGATGGGGGTAATAATAATACTGGGAAGCAAACTAAAAAAACCCACTAGAGTGAGGGTAGTTGCTTTGCCTGTAATTTCCCATGCCCAGATTTCAATCGCAAAACTGGTCATGCTGCTACCGATAGTAGACACTAGCTGACCAAGCCAGACGATCATAAAATTACGCATACTGGCAGGGTTTGGTTGTTGTGGCATTTGTAGTATTTTTCAGTCGTTAGATTAGTGTTATTTCAGCTATCTTCAGCCAACTCTTCTTTCATGAGTGCAATTCGTTCCTTTGGTTCTATCAGAGGACAGTTAGGACACTTTGCATCATATGGAGGAATAAAATTATATAAACAGCAAGTGAGCCGAACTGTGACTTGGGTAGGTAAACCTGGTTCATTGAGTTGTTCGGTGCGTACTAAATTGTAAAGGGGATTGCGATCCGGCATTACTGAACTGTAAGGTTGTTCATACAAAACCGAATAATCTGCTTGTATTGCTTCTGGGCTACTGCATTTGCTGAGTTCGGCAAACTGTCCTTCAGAGGCGTTAACCGCATTGCCCCACATAGTTTTTTTGGAGAGTTTGGTTAAACTATGAACGCGGTCAATCATTGGTGCTAAATTTCGTTGGAACAAGCCAGTAAATACGGCTTGGTGTAAAGCATCAACGCTGTTGACTATTTTTCCTGGATAGTCTTTGGGGATTGGGATGAACGATCGCTTAGGATAAATTACAGTACAACTGAGATCGTGAAACCATACTGCCTTGGGTTGACCGTCTTCCAAAACAAAACTTACATTCTCAAGAGAAGCATCTAGACCTACCCCTGCCCAAGTCATCAAAGCTAAAACACCCGGTAATGTTTTCCAGCTATAAACTTTGTTCCAGATAGATGCAGCAATGCGAATATCTTGGGTTTTTTCGTATTCAGGCCTAGCTTTTATAACAGATAGAAATCTTTCTGGTTGTAAGTAATCGTTAAGTGCGATGACCTCAGCACCATCAGGAGGCTGAGTCAATATCATGCAGTCAGTGTAGAAACTATCTAAAGTACGTTGAGCGTGTGCAAATATTTCTTCTATAAGATTACACACTTTGGGGATAATTAGTTGTTGTGACATCTATAAACTTCCTGTATAACTCAAAGTCGATATCCTCTTACGGGGCTTACAATAAATATTTAACTAGGTCATCTAAAATGGCATTTGCTGACAGGACACTGCCAAAAATCCAGTAACTGGAATCAACGGTATATACCCGATTTTTTTTAACTACATTTAGCGTTTGCCATAAAGGACTATTTTTATATTTTTGAAAATTTTCTTCCGCACCTGGGTCTAGAGCTATAAACATTGCGTCTGCTTCTAGCAGGTCTACACGTTCTAAACTAACATTGTCATAACTTACCTTTGAATTACTAGCTTGACGTTGTGCAAGGGGAATAGATAGTTCTAGCTCCTCCAAAATACTTACGGGAAATGATAAGTGGTTAAGAAACTGGGTAAATTTTAGGTCTGTATAAAATCGCATCACGCAAATTTCTGCTTTGCCAATTTTTTGAGCAAAAGCTAATTTTAATTTTGCAATTCTTTGTTGATATTGCTCCAGTACTTTTTCTGCTTCTTGACTTTTATCTACTATTTCGGCTATCTGTTTGAAAGTTTTTTTCCAACCAGCTTCTGTATAACCTATTGAAACTGTTGGAGCTATTTGAGAAAATAATTTATATTCTTGAGGACTAATCCACAAACCTAATATTAAATCAGGATTTAATTGTAAAATTTTTTCAATATTTATCTCGCTTTCCTTTCCTAGATAAGTAATACCATCGATTTTACCCTCCAATATACGTGCTTTATTACCCACGCGATTTGCGATTGTTGTTGCTATTGGTTTTAAATCCAAAGCTACTAATGATTCTAAACTGTCTTGGTCGGTTACAATGATACGTTGGAGATTGAAAGGAATACAGCTTTCCCCTAAATCATGCTTAATTGTTCGGCATTCTGATACTATTGAGTTGACATTTGAAGAATATATTTTTTTAGGTAAAAAAACATAGCAACCCTTAATAAATATTACACTTAGGGTTATTATCAACAATAATTTAATGTGTTTATACCAGCGTTTATTTATCATTGTGTACTTTAGCATTAACTGTGGAAATTAAGCAGCCAGATACTCTACTTTTAATAAGTTTTCCTTGCCTTACGTCCTATTGGTACACACATCGGTGTTCCTACAACTGGGTCAGCAACAATACGACACTCTAACCCAAAAACCTGTTGTACCATTTCCTCTGTCATTACCTGCTTTGGTTCGCCAGCCGTAAAAATTCGACCTTCCTTGACAGCAACCAAATAATCTGCATAACGACAAGCTTGATTCAAATCATGCAGCACCATGACAATAGTTCTTTCCTGAGTTTGGTTCAACTCATACAACAAATCCAAAACCTCTATTTGATGCGCCAAATCCAAAAAAGTAGTTGGCTCATCTAATAGTAAAATATCTGTATCCTGTGCGAGTGCCATTGCAATCCAAGCTCGCTGTCGTTGTCCACCAGACAAGGTATCGAGCGCTCTATCTGCCAACTCCAACAAATCTGTAATCTCTAGCGCCTGTTGGACGATTTTTTCATCTTTGGCTGACCACTGCTGCAACCAATTTTGATAAGGATAACGTCCTTGTGCTACCAAATCTCTTACTGTTAACCCTTCTGGTGCAACTGGACTTTGGGGTAAAATTCCTAACTGTTGTGCTACTTCTTTGGTGGAAAGCTTTAAAATAGACTCTCCATCAAGATATACCGTACCGCCGCAAGGTTTCAGCAATCTTGCTAAACCTCTTAATAAAGTTGATTTACCGCAACCATTAGCACCAACTAAAGCACTAATTTGTCCGGTGGGGATTGCCAAATTCAAATCACGAATAATTGGCACACCATCATAAGCTAAAGATAGACCTTTGGTTGATAGTCCTTTCATAATTGATACCATTTTGGATTTTGGATTTATGAAAACCTAATTTTTACCAATTCCCCAGCCCCTAGTCTCTTATTTTTTACGGTTACTAATTAGCAAATACAGAAAATAAGGAGCGCCAATAGCAGCAGTCACTACTCCACAAGGAATCTCGATAGGTGCAAACAAAGTTCGCCCTAGGAAGTCTGCGACTACAACAATCATTCCACCCAACAGTGCTGCGGTGGGAATCAACCCTTGATGGTTTGGGCCTACCAACTGTCGTCCTATATGGGGTGCAATTAAACCAACGAAGCTAATATTGCCAGCAGTGGCGACTGATGCACCTGCTAAGGCTACACCCACTAGCACGAGTAAAGCACGTTGCCATTCCACACGAGTACCTAGACCTTTGGCTAGATCATCTCCCAAATTCAAGGCGTTCAAATGCCTTGCTAGCGTCAACGCCATCGGTATAAAAATAATCAACCAAGGCAATAAAGAAAAGACTTGCTCCCAGGTGCGTCCGTATACACTGCCCGCTAACCACACCAAAGCATCAGTGACGCTATAAATCTCGCCAAAGGTAATCATCAAGCTGATGAAAGCATTGGCGATCGCAGACAAGCCAATACCTATCAAGATAAACAGAAGAGGAGAACTACCATTGTTCCAAGCCAGCCAGTAAATTAAACCACCCATCAGCAAAGCACCAGCAAAGGCCGATAAAGGCAAGGTGTAAATTGGCGCTGAGGGGAATAACACAATTACTGTGACTGCTGCCAGGCTCGCTCCTGAATTGATGCCAATAAAAGCAGGATCAGCCAATGGGTTACGTGTGATGCCTTGAAATATAGTGCCAGAGATTGCCAGCGCCACTCCCACCATAAAAGCAACAAGGGTACGGGGTAGACGCAAGTTGTGAATCACAAAAGCATGATCCCGGTTGCCTGTATCTAAACCTAATACAGTTTTGACAATATCTAAGGGCGAGATGGGATATTCACCCCGGCTGATATTCATCACCATCGCTACCACAATAACTGCTGCTAAACAAAGCAGTATCGCTGGTACACGTCTGTCTATACGAAAAGATATCGTTGGGGAACGGATGACTAGCCAATCAACTTTCATTTTTTAACCTTTGACTTAGCCAAATACACAAAAAAAGGAGCGCCCACGAGTGCTGTCATCACACCTACAGGTAATTCCTGTGGCTTGAGCAACAAACGGGCAGCAATATCTGCAATTAAGACTAAAATTGCTCCCACAATTGCCGAATAAGGCAAAATCCAACGGTAATCAGCTTTGATGAAAAATTTCACAATGTGGGGAACGACTAAGCCAATAAAGCCAATTGGCCCAGCAAGCGCTACTGAACTTCCCGCCAGTAAAACGACGCTGATGGCAGTAATTATTTTGATCCAAGCGGTTTGTTGGCCTAAACCTTTTGCTACATCTTCACCGAGACTCATGGTGGTAATTTGTCTACCAAGGGCAAAAGCAACTACTAATCCAATAGCGACGAAAGGTAGGACTTGTAAGAGTATATTGGCATCGCGGCCAGCTAGTGAACCAGCTAACCAAAATCTAATTTCATCTAATGTTCGTTGACTGACAATGAGGATAGCAGTGGTGAGAGAAGAAATTAGAGCTGTAAGCGCCGCACCAGCTACTGTCAGATTCAGTGGGGTAGCTCCTCCTCGTCCCAGAGAACCAAGACAATAGACTAACATCGCTGTGGCTCCTGCACCCAACAAGGCCACAACGGTTAAAACACTCAAGGACGAACTGCCAAAAATAAAAATTGTTGCAACTACAGCCAGTGCTGCTCCTGACTCAATACCTAAAATACCTGGATCTGCTAAAGGGTTACGCGTCAAACCTTGCATTAAAGCTCCAGCGACTGCCAAGGCTGCTCCTACAAGGATAGCAATGAGCGATCGCGGTAATCTCACAGTCTGAATAACTAAGTGATCATAAGAACCGTCAAAGGTTACAAAGGATGCCAGAATCGTGCCTAGAGGTATTTCTGCTGCACCCAGAGTGACACTGTACACCGAGCAAATCAGCAGGACAATTAGTCCCAGAACCAGACCCACTAAAGGTGACATTTGTGGCTTTTTTATTCCTCTAGGTAACGTTGTAGTTGCTTTTGCCATTCTCTTTGTAGGAGTGCTGAGTGCTAAGTCCTGAGTTGTGAGTAATAATTTCCCCCATGCCCAATGCCCCATGCCCAATCCCCAGTCCCCAATCCCCAATCCCCCTCCTAGTTAAAATACTTTGCGCTCCTCCAAATGAGCTGTAATCTCCTGTCGGGTTCGCCATACCGGACGCAATTGCTGACGAGCAAAAAATTGTAGTTGATCGCCAACATGAGGCGAATTAGGTTGAGTAGCATTGCCATAGCTGGTAAGAGCCTTTGCTTTGACTGGTTGGGAAAACTCCACAGCAGCAACGTAAGAGTCACCTGATACTGCTTGAAAGCGTCCATCATTGGCTGGGGCGAAATCCACTACGCGGAAGATACCTTTATCTCCATCACCACCATTAGCAGGTAAGTCTAACTTGCCAGACCGCAATCGAAAGACATCACCCCAAGCGACATCTAGTTTTCCATAAGCTTTTTCTACTTTTGCCGCTGCATCTGCTAGTGCTTTGACTGCACTTTTAGGATCAGCCAAGCCGTCGGGTGTCGTGCGTGGAGATTTCTCGTCCCAAGGAGTGCTAAACACCGTATCAAAGTCTATATCGTCAGCCCAGAAACTAAACAGTACAGCGCCTCGGCTGTTAGCATCAGCTTTGCGATCCCACGCCCTCAAGACATCGGTGGCGCGACGTGTTAATTCATCCCCTTGCTGTTGGGCTGCCAGAATCAAATCATCTATAATCCGCTCCGCCAGTTCCATCTGTGTAGAATGCTTATAGGCAATCATTTCTTCAAAGGAAATGCTGTTATCTTCAGCTAACATCCTGGCAGAACGCTGCGCCCGGAAGTACATCGGCCCCCGTGGAGCCATGTAAGATGGATAATTATCTGCTTTGATAGGAGATGGAAAAGTAGTAGTCCAAGGTGGGTCATTGGCATTTTGTAACCAACCACTGGGTGGATCAATTACTTTGGGTAAATCTTGATAAGGGTGAGTTGTAGTCCACAAAGTTTTGGATGTATCGCCAGGGATAATACCTTGCCAGTATGCAAAGTCTCCTTTTTGACGCACGGGAACCAGACCGTTGAATAAATGCATAATATGCCCCTCACGGTCGGCATACATGACGGTAAACATGGGTAGTTGCAAGCGTTGCAGTGCTTTTTGAAATTGGGTGAAATTTTTGGAGCTTGCCATATCCCACCACTGTTCTAAAACACCTGGACTGTCTTGACCAACAACACGCAGCGCTACTGCTTTACCGTCTTTGTGCGTAATTACTGGGCCGTGAATAGAACTTTTGACCGAGAATATTTGCTCTTGCAAGGAGCCATTTTTTTGCTTTACCTTTAATGGAAAGTTTGCTGTTTCAAAAGGGCGAACTTTGCCATCAAAGAGATAGCCGTTGTTTTGCAATTTCAATTCGTAGGCATCCCAACCATCATGAGTATTGACGGTGTGAGTCCAACCTAAATTATCGTTGAAGGCGATCGCCAACACGGGAATGCCTACCAATGTTGCTCCATAAGCATCAATTCCTGGGGCAGTAATTTGGGCTTCGTACCACAAAAATAAATCGCCCCAAGGTAAGTGGGGATTTGCCAACAGCATTGCTTTACCACTAGCAGACCGTTTCGGTGCGATCGCCCAACCATTAGAGGCTCCTGGAGACTGAGGCTGGGTGACATCTGCAACACTCCCTGGATTGACTATAAAAGTAAAAAGCAGTACCCGTTGCAGGTGACTTAATACATCCTCCGGCGTGACTGGTAATACTACTTCTACTTCATCATCAATTAAATTGCGATGCTCTTTGGCATAAGTATTAATCCCATTCGCAAAGGCATCTATGTTACTGCGAAAAGCAGGACTTTGGGCTTTATACCAAGCGCTAGCACTTTTGGGTACGCCCATTGTTAGTACCCATTTATCTGAATCTAAATATTCCTCTCCCCAATATTCGGCAGCCCGTCCCCGTGCTTGGCCGTAAAGGCGCAACAGCAAGTTACCATGACTTTGCATTTGTGCCCAACCAAAGGCTTGAAAAGCACCTTGGGCGTTATTACCGTAAATATGCGGTATGCCGTAGGTATCCCACAGGATTTCTGTATTTTTGGGTGCAGAGCTTATACTTTGGCTACTCACTATCAATGTAAATATGATGCCCAGTAGAAAAGGTAAAAATCTTCTTGATTTTTTCTGCCAGCCCAAAGAACTATCAAGCTTAGTTTTAGCCGTAAACAACATTTTATTTAGAGTAAAAGATTAAAGGCTGCGATATCGCCAAGCAGATCTCAGCAAAACAGCAATGAGCGATCGCGGTAACCTAATGTGAGTCTTAACTGCTTTTTTGAACCGTCATAGGTGATGCGATCCCAAAAACGCACCAACTCAATAATTAAAGCGATCGCCATCACACTAAAGCCCAGCAGTGGCCACCTAACCACGCCACCAGCGCTAAACAGTTTGTTGATTCCCATCTACTAGCCCCTAAACAAGTTAAAAACCCACTGTCAGACCAACCGATTCTTTTTATATGATGAAATATATTTGCAATAAACACTAAAATAAAATAGAACCCATGTCAAGTTTATACGAGTCTTAATTGCCATATTTTACTATTATGGGCAATTAGTTTTGTTCTGACAAAGAATACTGATTGTAGATTACGGCTGTTTTGAGCTATAATCCGCAGTCAATATAAAAAATATTTATTGCTTTAGATTTGTGTCTGATGGCTTTATTTTAAGAAAACTAACGAAAAAGACTATCAATAAATTCTTGACCCAAAAGAAAGGCTGGGGGGACGCAAAGACACAAAGATGGGGAGATTTAATTGATATGTTGCCAGATTTTGGAGAAGTGATATTAGCTTTGGCTGTCTACGGGATGTGTAAAAGTTAAGTCTATTATTTGTACTATTGTTGACAATTGATTAGCCTTACCTAGCCACTGTACTCTCCCCATCTCCAGTTATGTCCCATTCCATAGACGCTACCCATAACCCAAATTTACGCAGTTGGGTAGAATCAGCAAATCAACAAAATATTGATTTCCCCATCCAAAACTTACCTTTTGGCGTATTTCGCACTCAGGGTAGCGCTGAAACTACACGAATTGGGGTTGCAATTGGAGATAAGATTTTAGATTTATCCAGATGTTACCATGCACAGTTGCTTCAAGAACTCCCCGAACAACTGCAAGCAGCTTGTACAGCACCTAACTTAAATTTATTGATGGGAATGGAAACCCAAGCTAGATTAGCGTTGCGTCATCGCTTAAGCGAATTGTTGCGATACGAACAACAGCCTTCCTCAGAAAGAGAAATTCTCATATCAATGTCTGATGCTGAACTTTTATTACCAGCAAACATTGGCGATTATACTGATTTTTACGCTTCAATTTTTCACGCCACCAATGTAGGAAAGCTGTTCCGTCCTGACAATCCTTTGCTTCCAAACTACAAATATGTGCCTATTGCCTATCATGGACGCGCTTCCTCGATTGTGCCTAGCGGTACTTCTATTAAGCGTCCCAGTGGTCAAATAAAGAAACCAGAAAATTCAGCCCCTAGCTTTTCACCTTCTCAAATGCTGGACTACGAGTTAGAAGTTGGGTTTTTTGTAGGTGCTGGCAATCAACTAGGACAACCCATATATGTAGATAAAGCAGAAGAACATATATTTGGACTGTGTTTAGTTAATGACTGGTCAGCGCGGGATATCCAAGCATGGGAATATCAGCCCCTTGGCCCGTTTTTATCTAAAAGCTTTGCTACTACAATTTCTCCTTGGATATTAACTTTAGAAGCTTTAGCGCCTTTTCGCTGTCCAGCTTTTCGCCGTCATCAAGACGACCCCCAACCGCTACCCTATCTGTGTTCATCACTTGATACTAATTTGGGTGGTATCGACATTACCTTGGAAGTATGGATTCGTTCACCCCAAATGCAAGAACAGGATATGCAGCCGTTGCGTTTGAGCCGTGGTTCCTTTCAAAGTATGTATTGGACATTGGCGCAAATGCTCACCCATCACTCAAGTAATGGTTGCAATCTTCGTTCTGGAGATTTACTTGCTAGTGGAACCGTTTCTGGTGCTGAAGAAGGTTCGCAAGGTTGCTTACTAGAAATGACTCAACGTGGTTCTCAACCTATTGAACTTCCTACGGGCGAAGCCAGAAAATTTTTGTCTGATGGAGATGAAGTTATTCTTCGCGGATATTGTGAGAAAGCAGGTTACAACCGAGTGGGTTTTGGAGAATGTCGAGGCGTGATTCTAGCTGCTTAATTGGGGATTGGGGACAAGGGGAAAAGTTATTCATAGTTCTTTCCCCCTACCCCCTACCTTCTGGCATCTGCCTTATTTTAAAGACAGAGGTTTCTTTACAAATCACCTCCCTATTAGATCGCTTGTTCAAATTATTTTAAATATTTAAAACCTACAGGTTTACCGTCATATAAAACTCAGCTGAACTAAATACTTTCAGTTACAAAAAATACACTACTACTGAACTAAATCGGGTTCTTCGCGTACAATCCTGTTATAAAGTGGTTGAAAGCTAAACCAGCCAGTTGAATGTGTTCCTACTTGGGTTTGTGCTAAACGAGCAGTTTCATGCTTGATAATTTGAGGTTGACCAGCAGCCTCAGCTAGAAGTTGTGCTTGACTTGAGCGTTCTAGGCTGATGAACCACCAGACAGCTGCATCTACTGAACGTCCGACGGTCAAAAGACCGTGGTTACGTAAAATTACTGCTTTACGACGACCCAGAGTCTCAGCAATTCGTTTGCCTTCGGAGCTATCTAGCACAATACCCGTGTAGTCATGAAATACGCTATGGTCTTCGTAGAAAGCACAAGAGTCTTGAGTTAGGGGGTCGAGCGGGCGTCCCAAATTAGACCAAGCTTTACCGTAAATTGAATGAGCATGGGCTGTGGCTATCACATCGGGCCGAGCCTGATGAATTTGAGAAAGAATGCTGAAGGCGGCTTGATTCACTGGTTGATCGCCTTTGACAACCTCGCCTTGTTTATTCACCAAAATCAAGTCAGAAACTCGGATATGTCCAAAGTCTACTCCTAATGGGTTCATCCAAAAATGGTCTGGAAACTCAGGATCGCGAGCTGTAATATGACCAGCGACGCCTTCACTGAACTCAAACTTAGCAAACAAGCGAAAGGCCGCAGCTAGGCGTTGCTTACGGTGCAAGCGTTCTTCTTCAACTTTCTTAAATACGGGGGGTTGGGGTCTACTAAATTTCGTCGGCATTTTCTTTTTCTTTGTCTTGTTTACACGGTGCATTGCAGTATCCAGAACGACATGATTTGACGCTGTGCGATTCTGGAATAAACTGGTGATGCCAGATACAACCAGCATCATTACCCAAAAGATGGATAGATACGGTTGTAATCTGAGATATAGTTTTGACAGCGTGAATATCGCCATTTGGATGCAAGAGGCAATAGATATCACCTGGTTGCAGCGATCGCTTTTCTACCACTTTTAATTCTGCATATCTTTGCGCGCCACCGCTATCTACACACAGATACAGTGTTTCTTCTTAGTTGCCTTTATATAAACCCAGGAATTCCCCAGTGAAAGGAAAAATCGGTATTGCAGAACAGTGGGATGAATTGGGGCAAGCTGGGGTAGCTGGGGGAGAAGTTTTCTGATGTTGCTAAATCATCCCGCAAATATGCAACGCCGAAAAATCAAGCATCAGGATATGGCCCATCTGGCGCAGTTAAATACCAGAGAACTTCCATAAGGACGTATTGCGATGCGATCGCTGCCTACCCATACCTACCTGATTAATATTCGTCGTGGTGGATTAGTAGTAAGCAGGATAATAAGCAATTCAAAATTCAACATGCCATGAAGGATTAACCAGCGGTCAAAAGATGCAATACTCGTCAACAAAGCCACTAACTTTCTTTTGTCACTCCAGGTGATTGAAATTTATTAAATTTCCGATTCGTACAATCTTCCCGTTTCGGCACAGTGACCCCAATTGGCATGACTTAATCTTGCTGAGTCATTTTGTCATGCATTAGCATACATTAGTCTAAAAAAATATTATTATATTTCTAACTAATACATTTGACTGTAAGAAAAAATCATAAAAAATCTGTCTTAATTTGCTTGAGATTATGTAACTATTAAACATAGCTAAATGTTATTCAAATTTGAGGTTATCTGGGTTGATTCAAGCTATGACGGGGATTGGTTTGCACTAGCTGTATGATTTGATAATTCAAGCTCGTGTTGAAGCGATACGTCTTATTGAACCTACAGTTATGAGGTTTTATCTAAGCGTTGAGTAGTTAACGAACTTTTAGAGAATTTAATCAATATCGTCTGAGCAAAGATTATGAGCGTCTTCTACCAAATGCGTGAAGCTACCATATAATCTGTTATGATTCACATTGTGTCGCAATACTTAATTTTCTTTAGATTTACTTTATAAATAGTACCTAACGATAATACTTTTTTGCTAAGTATTATCTCAATATAATTTTTTGGAAAAGGTAAATTAAAGTTGGTGTAAATTATTCAAATTTTTAGTGAATCAGTGTAAGCTAATTACGTAAAATATTTTTTGCAAAACCCATTTAACCTTTTTAACTCATTGCCCTAGATGAGGTATCAAGTTGATGTATGTTAATCTCGGAGGTTCCCTAAAAGATAATACATACGGCAAGACAGTGCTTAATCATACCATTTTCCAAGCAAGCTTAAACAAGATTGTTTAAGAACAGCTTTTCTTGATTAGTAAAATTTAAAAATATTATGATGTGCTTTATAGTGCTTCTTGTTTATTGACTGTAGCCTAGCTAAAACCAGCTTTTTAATGCTAGAAGTTACACGTTTTAGACTGAGGCTATCCCCGGAGGCTACCCTCTAGACTCGCTAAACCCTAGAGGGATAACATCGGGAAATAATTGCACATTATGTAAATGCCAGACTAATCGTACAAGATTAATCTGAAAGCAGTTGTGTTGTTTTTGCTGTCAGGCTTTCATCACACAACTGCCTTGGATACTGTTGCCCACAATTTACGGCTAAGTGCAAGTTGATACAATTATGTCACACCATTTCACTCAATACAACGCTAAGGCTATTGCAAAGCAAGGGTTGTCTGAAATTAGTAGTTTTTTAACGCTTTTTCAGCATCAGGACTTATTCAAGAGCATAGAAGCTAATTTTAAAGACCAACATCTTCCTCACAATCAATATCTCGGTAAAATTCCGGTTACTGGTGATTGGGAGCTTAGAGAGCTTGCATGGGGATAGCTACACCCACCAATTATGCTCTGAAAATAATTCCACATTAATCACCATTGCGGTCGTAACTTATTGTCAAATTTATTATTTTTTCTTACGAAAAAATATTTAGCTCTTTGAGTGGTGGCTAACGTCTTTACCCATAGTAAGTATGACTCGAAGAAGGCTTAGGGTTATCTCCCTTAAGGAGGAGATCAAAAAACGAGAATAAAGAGGTGGAAAAAGCCTCTCTACCTGCTGAGGTACCTAATAGAAGGAGAGATATAGGGTAGGTGACAGGTGGCAGATGGAGCAAATCCATGAACTCACTTTCAATAGATAAATTTGCATATTAGAGAGACTGGCATGAATATCTGTGATTTGTCATCCAACTCATACCACAGAGACAGTTTGACCCATTTATATCCTGCAAGTCTGAGACAAAACCGTATCAGGTAATACTTTCATTAATCTTTTCGGTCTGATTCAGACTGATAACTAAATTCTGTCTAAGAGGTTAGAAAATGCCACCAATGTTTTCTGTGCAAGAACTCGGTGAAAGGCTCTTGTATACCTTGGGTGCAAAGCTTTCAGAAAAAGAATTACAACACTTCCAAGCAGCAATGGAAATTGTGGAGCCACCAGTAGCAAAGCAGTTCTGGCAATCTGCACAGACTAATCCTGGTATCTACATTATCCTTACAGGCAAAGTCCGACTTTTGGATAGTTATGATAATTTAATTACTACCTTTGGTGCATGGTCTGTTTTCGGGGAATTAACTCTGTTTAGCGAAGTTGACTTTAGCCCTTATGCAGCCAGTGCTTCGACAAACTTAAAGCTTGGCTATTTTAGGCAAGACGTATTGCAAATGTTGATGGACAGATATCCTAACATTCGCGATCGCCTATACGCCCGTGCAGAACTTTGGGATTTGCTATTGTTATGTCGCCAAACCTCACAATTCCCACACCATACATCACAAGTTCCAGGGATGGTCAAAGCCTTATCTTTGTTTGAGCGACACCAAATAGAAATAGGCTCTGTAAATACGCAAATATCCCAAGATTCTCAGTTGTGGCTATTGTACAGAGGTCAACTACGACATTCTCAAGGTCATCGTTTGACACCAGGCACAATCTTTGCTCAACCTCAACAAGGTGATTGGCAAGCAACCCAATCTACAACTGTTTATGTGCTGAAAAACTCTAATGTGCAAACAGCGCTAGAATACTTACCGGAATTAGAGAACTGGGGACTAGGGACTAAGGACTGGGAACCGGCAGTTGGAGACAGGGAAGTAAACACTGAGGATTGGAGACTAGAGACGAAGAGAAGGCTTTCACCATCTCAAAAATCCAAAATTATTCCTTTTCCCCAACGAGATCAGCAGTCACAACAACAGCCAAAAAAATCACGTCCTTACTTTCCTAGCCCGAAAGTGCAAATCGGGCATTGGTGGAAACGCCTCACTAAGAGCTATCCTTTCTATGCCCAACAAAGCGCTGCCGATTGCGGCTCTGCTTGCTTGGTGATGATTGGCAACTATTGGGGCAAGCATTTTAGTATCAATCGCTTGCGGGATATGACCAACGTTAATCGCAGTGGTGCATCTTTGAAGGCTATGACAACAGCGGCAGAAAGCCTGGGTTTTGCCAGCCGTCCGGTGAAAGCCACTCTCGATAAATTGACAGAACAACCGCTACCTGCGATCGCCCACTGGGAAGGCAAACACTTCATCGTTGTCTATGAAATTACCAAAACACGAGTGATTGTATGTGATCCTGCTCTTGGTCAACGCAGCCTGACAAAAGCTGAATTTCAAGCAGGTTGGAGTGGTTATGCATTGTTACTGCAACCTACAGCTTTACTTAAAGATACTAAAGACGAAAGTACAAGCTTCTGGAAGTTTTATGAATTAATCAAACCTCACTATTGGACACTGCTAGAAATTTTTATAGCTTCCATATTCATTCAGATATTTGGACTAGTAACGCCAGTATTCACTCAGTTGTTGCTCGACAGAGTACTTGTACAACGCAGCCTTACAACCTTAAACGCTGTCGCTTTGGGGATGATCGTTTTTGGGTTGTTTGGTGTCGCTGTCAACGGTGTACGGCAATATCTCTTATTTCACACTGCTAACCGCATTAGCATTTCCCTAGTCGTAGGTTTTATCCAACATACCTTCCGCTTACCCCTTTCCTATTTTGAGTCGCGTTATGTCGGGGATATAGTCTCGCGTATCCAAGAGAACCAGAAGATTCAGCGCTTCCTTACCGGTCAGACACTCTCCATCTTCCTAGATATGCTGACATTGGTGGTCTATCTGAGCTTGATGTTCTCTTATAGTTGGCGCATGTCGTTATTTGTGCTGTGTACTGTACCACCATTTTTTATCTTGGCGCTGGCTAGCACAAGTATTTTGCGCCGCATCTCCAGAGAGATTTTTAATGCAGGTGCTGAAGAAAGAAGCTATCTCATAGAATCCCTAACCGGAATTCGTACCGTGCGTTCATTGGCAATTGAACATAACGTGCGTTGGCGTTGGGAGGAACTGCTGCATAATTTGGTTAAAAAAAGCTTTAATGCTCAGATAATTGGTAATCGTCTCCAAATTATCGGTGGCATTATCCAAATTTTTGTAAATACTGCATTAATGTGGTATGGGGCAATCCAGGTAATTAACGGCGAACTCACCATTGGACAATTAGTTGCTTTTAATATGTTGGTGGGTAATGTCTTGAGTCCTTTCCAGAGACTGTCTTCGTTGTGGAATCAATTGCAGGAAATCGTGATTTCCACCGAACGCATTAATGATGTGTTGCAGGCAGAACCAGAAGAAGATTTACAAACTAAACCCCGGAAGACTTTGGGTAAACTGCGCGGCCACATTCAGTTTCAGAATGTCACCTTTCGCTATCACCCGGAAACTGAGACTAACGTACTAGAAAATCTCAACATTGAAATTCAGCCAGAACAAATGGTAGCGCTGGTAGGGCGCAGTGGTTCTGGAAAAACAACTCTGAGCAAGTTGATCTTAGGTTTATACCCTCCGACAGATGGCAAAGTACTAATTGATGGTTATGACATCACCAATATTTCCTTGCGATCGCTCCGTTCTCAAATCGGTGTTGTAGACCAAGATACCTTTCTCTTTGGTGGGACTATTCGTGAAAACATAGCGATGGCTCATCCAGATGCTTCTTTAGAAGAAATTATCCAAGCAGCAAAATATGCTGGAGCCGATGAATTTATTCAGAGGTTACCGCTGGGTTACGAATCCCAAATTGGTGAAGGCGGCGGTATGCTCTCTGGGGGACAGCGCCAACGCCTAGCTATTGCCCGTGCTTTGCTCGGAAATCCTCGGTTATTACTATTTGATGAAGCCACCAGTCACCTAGATTCGGAATCAGAACGAATTATTCAGAACAACCTCAAAACAATTCTCAAAGGGCGTACAAGTGTGATCATTGCCCATCGCTTATCTACAGTACGCAACGCTGACTTAATCCTGGTTTTAGATCAGGGTGTCTTGGTAGAAAGCGGTAGCCATGACGAATTAATTGCCAAAAAAGGACATTATTACTATCTAAATCAACAACAACTGGCTCAAGTTAGTTGAGTTTAGGGATCAGATACTGGAACGCAAGTGTAGCATTTTCATCTTCTATCTACTGTTATCGGAAATTAAAACTATGCCTCATTCCAATACATCATCTGCACCTCCCAAAAATGAGCAAGATAAGTATCAAAGTTATACACAGCAAGAGGAATCTATAGAAGTTCAGGAGCAGACAGAGACACAAAATAACGGCCAAGATTTGTTCAAAGGCTTGTACTACGGTACTGAAGAACTGCTCAATGGCTTACCCCAAATTTGGTCTAGAGGGCTGTTGTATGTGCTAATCGGCTGTGCTGCTCTGTTTGTACCCTGGGCCACTTTCTCAAAAGTAGATGAGACTGGTAGCGCTAGAGGGCGTATAGAACCCAAAGGTGCAACCCAGAAATTAGATGCTCAAGCTGGTGGGAGTGTTAAAAATGTTACGGTTAAAGAAGGAGATACAGTTAAAGCTGGCCAGATTCTACTTGAATTAGAGTCTGATCTGGTGCAAACCGAACTGCAACAGGCACAGACAAAATTGCAAGGGCTACAAAATCGCCAATCGCAACTCGAAGTCCTCAAAAATCAGCTTTTGTTGTCAACTAGCCTCTTAGAGCAACAAAATAAATCCCAAGAATTAGAAAAAATAGCTCAAGTTAACCAGGCGCAGCAAAACCTTGACACCAAAGTAAGTACCTATAACCTACAAAAGTTAGAAAAACAGGCATTAGTTAGGCAAGCACAACAGCAGATTTACACCACTCGTAATGATCAGAAGTCGGCTCAAGCTCGTTTGGGTATAGACTCAAGACAAGTTGAACGCTTTAGCAAACTCGTTCAGGATGGTGCAGTTTCTGCAACCCAAATTGATCAACTCAAAAAAGAAGAACAAGAAAGCAAGCGACTCTACGAAAAGGCCTCATCAGATATTAAACAAGCAGAATTCCGCTTAACGGAAGAGCTAAATCGTTATCAAGCAACTATTAATATGTTGGAGTCTGAGATCAAACAAGCAAAACTCCGACTGCAAGAAGAACAAAGTAGCTATAAAAGTGTAGTGCAAGCCGGGAAACTGGCTGTAATGAAAAATCAAGAACAGCTAAAAGACTTACAGACACAAATAACAGCAGTGCAAACAGAAGTTGCTCAGACTAGAAGCCAGATTACATCTATAAGACTTCAGATGCAGCAACGAATAGTGCGATCGCCTATTAATGGAGTAATTTTTGAGTTACCCATCACTAAACCGGGAGCAGTAGTACAACCTGGTCAAAGGATTGCCCAAATTGCACCCCAAAATGCAGGGATTGTACTCAAAGCCCAAATGCCTAGTCAGGATAGTGGCTTCTTGAAGGTTGGAATGCCAGTCAAAGTCAAGTTCGATGCTTATCCGTTCCAAGAGTATGGCATCGTCGAAGGGAAAGTTACTTGGATCTCTCCTGACTCGAAAGTTAGTCAAACACCCCAAGGAAACATCGAAAACTATGAGTTAGAAGTCACCTTAGAGCAGCAGTATGTCCAAAATGGCAACAAACGTATTCCATTAACTGCCGGTCAGTCCGCAAATGCTGAAGTCATTATTCGCCAGCGGCGAGTGATTGACTTTGTTTTAGATCCGTTCAAAAAACTGCAAAAAGGCGGTTTAGAGCTATAGCCAAAATTTTCAGTTCGTGCATATCAAGTCTGCGTTCGGTCTCCTAGCATCGAGAACTTACCTAAACATAAATCTAGCAACAGTATAAGTAAGGTGAATATATGCATCCAATTGAGCTAATGAAAAAATATGGCTGGTCTTACAATCGCCTAGCCGCAGAGTTTGGAGTTTCAGAAGTTGAAGCCAGACGATGGGGATTTAGAAAAACTGCTACCAACTACCGAAATCCCCCATTAATGGCTTACAAGCTAGCAGAAAGAATTGATAAAGAATTATCAACTATATTTTTGTCTGCATAGAACCATTGTGACCTAGACCCCGTTTTTAAATCGGGTTTTAATAAGGAGTTAGGCATCAAAACTCCATCTTATCTAACTTCTAGATAAGGAATATTTTATGGAGAAATTGCATCATGCTCGAACAAGTGACCATTTCAACCTCAAACATCATTCACAGCCTCAAACTCTCCTGTCAGATACCTGATGTTGTAGAGGCAATAGTATCGCAAAGAATTATTGCCGAAGCAGCTCAAGAGGCAGGAATTACAGTCACACCAGAAGAACTACAGCAAGAAGGAGATGACTTACGGTTCACCAAGAAGCTTACCAAAGCTAAAGACACCTGGACATGGTTAGAAAAACACCACTTGTCTGTGAGTGAGTTTGAAGAATTAGCCTACAATAATGTCCTTTCAAGGAAGCTAGCGAATCATTTATTTGCGGATCAAGTCGAAAAGTTCTTTTATGAACGCCAACTAGATTATGTCGCTGCTGTTACTTACCAAGTCCTCTTTGAAGAACGAGACTTGGCTTTAGAGCTTTTTTATGCTCTAGAAGAAGGCGAAATCACTTTTCCAGAAATTGCTCGTCTATATATCGCAGAACCAGAACTCCGCCGTACTTACGGATATCAGGGACTCCAATACCGCAAAGAGTTTCGCCCGGAGATTGCAGCGGCTGTATTTGCTGCTGCACCACCAGAAGCTCTCAAACCAATTACGACTCCCAAGGGAGTGCATTTAATTTGGGTGGAAGAAGTCATTCAACCCCAATTAGATGAACAGTTGCGCCAAAAAATCATTACAGAATCGTTTTCTAGTTGGTTAAAACACCAAATCGACAGTATAAAAGTTGTCACTCAGATAGACCCGGATGTAAATGTGCGATCGCCACAGGAATTGTTAGAGCAGGCTTAAGTCTGTTATTGCCCAATACCAAATAACTAATTAAATTTCAAATATGTTGATGGCTGATAATCTTCTCTAAATCAGGGTTAATTTATAAATTTTTAAGTAATAGTTCTAAAGCTGCTAGTAACTGCTCAGAAATTAAGTAGTTAGCTTTTGCTGTCTTTAAAAACAATATTTTTAAAGGGCTAAATTAGCAAATCTCAAGAATTAAATTGATTACCGTAAAGCTTATCGAGCAATAATTTTATTGATTTTTGCTCTAATTTTGTATGCAATTATATTGCTTTTAATAAAAATATACATAGCAAATATATAGCTTATTTAAGCTTAAAAATAAAAGTTGCCTATAAGAAAAAAACACCAAAAAAGCAGTTGACTTTTTTGGCGAATAAGTTATAGTAATTACGTAGCCAACAGAAACAAGTTGGTGAAGGCAATAAAACCTAAAACAACTTACACATTTCAGGAGAAAAAACAATGATTATTGCAGATTTGAACTACTTAGAAATTACCACTGAAGAAGTTCTTGGTGGTTTTAGCTTTAGTGCAGAGAAAAACGTAAACATTGACATTGATATTGACGAAAACATCGACATTAACAAGGACGTTGATGTTGACGTAGACATCAGTGGCAACATAGCTACCGCTGAATCTGGTGCAACCGCTGTTGGTAATAACACTCTTGCTGAATCCTTCGCCTTCACCTACACCGATGGCAATACATCTTCTTCTAACGCATTCGCCGTATCTGCTACTGGTGCTTAATTAAACCTACTTACGAAGAGTAACAACTCCTGCAAGTAGAGTTGGCTCGAAAGCCTAGTAGATTTATAAACCGCCGAAGGCTCTCTGGCAATGAAGCCCAAAACAATTTACACATTTCAGGAGAAAAAACAATGATTATTGCAGATTTGAACTACTTAGAAGTTACCACTGAAGAAGTTCTTGGTGGTTTTAGCTTTAGTGCAGAGAAAGACGTAGACATCGATATTGATATTGACGAAAACATCGACATTAACAAGAACGTTGATGTTACCGTAGACATCAGTGGCAACATAGCTACCGCTGAATCTGGTGCAACCGCTGTTGGTAATAACACTCTTGCTGAATCCTTCGCCTTCACCTACACCGATGGCAATACATCTTCTTCTAACGCATTCGCCGTATCTGCTACTGGTAATTAATTAAACTCTACTTACAAAGAGTAACAACTCCTGCAAGTAGAGCCGGCTCGAAAGCCTAGTAGATTCATAAACCGCCGAAGGCTCTCTGGTCATTTGAGCTTTCGGCATTCATTTAAAATATACTCTTTAATTCCAAATAACTGTTTTAGCAATAAACCTTTACAATATTCAGCCGTCAACCCAGCCTAACTTACATTTATATGCTGTTCACGCGCCCTGAGTTAAAACTCTGGGCTAATAGTTGTATGTGAAAAGTAGGGTAGAATAGTCAGTTTTAATCAGCTTCAAATTCAGTATTTTAGCCCGTTCAAATTGATGTCTTGCATCATTCTAACCGTAGGGTGGGTAGTGCCCACAAAAATTGCAAAAAAGCTAGCAGGTGTAGCAACAGAAAGATACATTAAATAATTGTAAAAATTTATGATTACAGTTACTGAGGCTCTCCAACTTGCTGCTCAACATTGTCGAGCCAAGCGCTTTACCCAAGCCGAACAAGTTTATCGTCAAATTATAGACATAAATCCTAATCAGGCGGAAGCATTATACGGCTTAGGTATGCTGGCGCAGCAACAGGGACAATATCGGAATGCAGAACAATTTTTTCAAGCATCTGTGCAATTGCAGCCAGAAGCAGCGGCAATACACAACAGCTTAGGGTTTAGCCTGCAACAACAAGGCAAACTCGAAGACGCGATCGCCTGTTATGACAAAGCACTAGAAATTCTACCCGACTGCATCGAAGTGCAAGCCAATCTCGGTAATGCTCTCAATGTTCAAGGAAAGCTGTCACCTGACCAAAAAGTTCATTATGCAGACTTAAATCGGCAGTTTGCTTTAGGTAGGCAACAAGTAGGAGAATTCGAGACGGCAGAATACTATTATCGGCAGGCTATTGCATTACAGCCAGATTTGGTAGAAGCTCATAATCATTTAGGAGAGGTACTACAAAACCAGGGACGCTTAGATGATGCTTTCAAGTTTTATCAACAAGCAATAAAAATTCAACCAGACTATCCTGATGCTTATCACAATTTAGGACATATTTTTAAACAAAAAGGCAATTTTAATAAAGCAATAGAAGCTTACCAACAAGCTTTAAAGCTTAAACCAGATATGGCAGTAACCCATAACAACTTGGGAACTACTCTGAAGGCACTAAATAGATTTGATGCTGCTATAGAATCCTATCAACAAGCAATCAAAATTCAACCTAATAGTGCTTACATCTATTACAACTTGGGAGTTGTTTTTAAAGAACAAAATAAATTAGAGACAGCAATACAAGCATTTGAGCAAGCTGTTAAAATTACATCTAATTATGCTCCTGCTAAATTTGGAATTTGTATCAGCCAATTGCCAATTATCTATTCTAGTGTTGATGAAATTGAATTCAAAAGAAATCAGTATCAACAGCATTTACAAAATTTAGCTGATAGTTATCAATTAACCAATCAAGAAGAACGGGCAAAGGCATCTGAAGCTGTTGGCGCATTACAGCCTTTTTATCTAGCATATCAAGGCTTAAATGACCGAGAACTACAGCGAACTTATGGGGAAATGATTTGTCAAATGATGTCAAGTCGCTATCCTCAATGGAGTCAACCGCGTGTTCTCCAAAATTTAGATAAAAATGATAAGGTTCGAGTTGGTATTGTTTCAGGGTTTTTCTATAACCACTCTAATTGGAAAATCCCTATTAAGGGCTGGGTAGAAAATTTCGATAGAAATGGATTTGAATTATTTGGTTATTACACTGGGGTAAAAAAAGATAATTCAACAATCAGTGCTGCAAAACTTTTCGATAAATTTGTTCAAGGTGTGCGTTCAATTGCTCAATGGTGTGAAGTCATAGCTGAAGATAAATTACACGTCCTGATTTTTCCAGAGTTTGGTATGTGCCCAATGACGATAAAGTTGGGTTGCTTGAGACTCGCACCAATTCAAATTACGTCTTGGGGGCATCCTGATACTAGTGGACTACCAACGATTGACTATTACTTGAGTAGTGAATTAATGGAAGCAGAAAATGCTCAAGAACACTATACAGAAAAGTTAGTTAAATTACCAAATTTATCTATTCATTACACGCCTTTAGCAATTCAACCACAAGTAGTTAACAGAGCAGATATAGGTTTAAAAGAAGATGAAATTGTCTTCTGGTGTTGTCAGTCATTATATAAATATCTGCCAAGCCATGATGATGTCTTTCCTAAAATTGCTAAGGAGTTAGAAAATAGTAAATTTGTTTTTATTAAACACGAAAGTGAAGATATAACAAAATTATTTCGCCAGCGCTTAAGTTATGCTTTTGATGAATTAGGGCTGAATTATCAAAACCATTGTTTATTTTTGCCGGGCATGAGTAACGAAAAGTTTGCTGGAGTTTCAGCTTTAGCAGATGTCTTTTTAGATAGTATTGGTTGGTCTGGATGTAACTCTACCTTGGAATCTATTGCCTATAATATTCCGGTTGTCACCTTACCAGGGGAACTTATGCGGGGACGGCATTCGATGGCAATTCTAAAGATGATGGGTATAGAAGAAACGATCGCCTCAAATAAAGAAGAATACGTGCAAATTGCCGTCGTTTTGGGGAAAGATGCAAGATATCGTCAATATATCTCCCAGCAAGTTGCAGAAAACAAGCATAAATTATATGGCGATTTAAAACCGATCAGAGCGCTAGAAGATTTTATTTTACAGTTAGTTAATAAGCCAAGAAAATTTAACGCCGAAGGAGTTGCTGAATTATTTCAACTTGCAGTTCAACATCATCGAGCTAATCGCTTAGATAAAGCCGAAAGGCTATATCATCAGATTATAGAAAAACAACCAGACTATTCAGAAGCATTATATGGGTTAGGGATGCTAGCACAGCAAAAAGGTGCATTCCAAGAAGCAGAGAAACTTTTGAGTAGAGCTTGTGAGCTTCAGCCTAACTCTGTAAAAATTTGGTTTAGTTTAGGCAATTTGCGCCAAGCCCAAGGACAATTACCAGAAGCAGAAACAGCTTACCAAAAAGCCATTGTCCTACGACCAGATGCAGGAACCATTTACAATAATTTGGGCTACACCCTCCAACAACAAGGTAAGTGGGAACAAGCAATAGCGTCCTATCAAAAAGCTCTAGAATTTCAACCTAATTGCGTAGAAGCGGATGTCAATTTAGGTAACGCACTTTTTGCCCAAGGAAAGCTTTCCAAAGAGAAACAAGCCTACTATGCCGAATTAAATTACAAGCTGGGCATTGCCCGCAAACAAGCAGCTGATTGGAAAACTGCCGCTATTTACTATCGACAGGCGATACTCCTTTTCAAAGCCGCGCAAAGCACGATCGCACTCAAGCCTGATTTAGTAGAAGCTCATTATCACTTGGGTGTGGTACTGCAAGAACAAGGGCAAATAGAAGAGGCGATCGCTTCCTATCAAAGAGCTTTAGAGCTCAATTTCCAACATGAGGAAGCCCACATGAATTTAGAACATATTTACCAAACCCAGCACTGAGAAATTAGCACTCTTTCAAAGCAAAAGGCAGAAAAATCAGCTTGGGAATTAAGGAGATAAAACTTATTTATGGCTTTACTTAGAGGAACTAACGGGGCAGACAGGCTTGAAGGAACCGCTTTGGCCGATCAAATCTATGGAAGTAATGGTAACGACACCTTGCTTGGGTTAGCAGGAGATGACTTCCTTCAGGGCGACCAGGGCAACGACCTACTAGATGGTGGCGATGGCAATGATCGTCTCTTTGGCGGTCTTGATACTGCTAACGATACTTTACTGGGAGGCGCAGGTAGCGACTACCTCGATGGAGGAGGCGGTAACGACAGTCTTGACGGTGGGGATGGTGATGACAATATTCAAGGCGGCCAGGGTAACGATACTATTTTGGGCGGTGCGGGTAATGACACCATATCAGCAGTTAGTGGTAGCGACTTCATCGACGGTGGCGATGGTAATGACTTCATTCAGGGAGCCAGTGGCAGTAGCTTGACAGGCGGAGGGGTAGATACACTGCGGGGGGGTGCAGGGGACGATACCATCCTTGGCAATGGACAGAGTGACCAACTCTATGGTGACGATGATGATGACAACCTGGATGGCGGTGGAGATGATGATTACCTGGATGGTGGAAGCGGAGATGATTCCCTCGACGGCAACATAGGTAATGATACCCTAATTGGTGGGGCTGGTAATGACACCCTGAATGGCAACAGTGGAACTGATATTGTTGATTATTTATCAAGTACAGCCGCAGTCAATGTCAACTTGGCAACTGGTACTGCTAGCGATGGATTTGGCACTACTGATACGCTAATTAATGTTGAAAATATCGCTGGTTCTAATTTCAACGACACCCTGACTGGCAATACCGCGAATAATCTTCTGCGTGGCAATGCTGGTAATGACAGCATTAATGGCGGCGCTGGTAACGATACTCTGGCTGGGGGAGCGGGTAATGACACCCTCAACGGAAGTGATGGTTTTGACCGGGCTGACTATTCCTCCAGTACAGCCGGAGTTACTGTTAACCTGGCAACTGGTACAGCCAGTGATGGGCTGGCTGGAACTGATACACTCAGTAGTATTGAAGAAGTCTTAGGTTCTGCTTTCAACGACATCCTGACTGGCAATACCGCGAATAATTTCTTTATCGGCGGGGCTGGCAATGACACGATAAATGGCGCTGCTGGAACAGACCGTGTTAGCTATTCCTCTAGTACGGCGGCAGTTGTTGTTAATTTGACGACTGGTACAGCCAGTGATGGCTTGGGTGGTACTGATACGTTGAGCAATATTGAAGATGTAGCAGGTTCGAGTTTCAACGATACTCTAACTGGCAATGGAGGCAATAACACTTTTATCGGTGGAGCTGGCAATGACACGATAAATGGCGGCGCTGGCACAGACCGTGTGGATTATTCCTCCAGTACAGCCGGAGTTACTGTTAACCTGACAACTGGTACAGCCAGTGATGGGTTAGGTGGCACTGACACGCTAATTAATATTGAAGATATTATCGGTTCCACATTGAACGACGACCTGACTGGAGATGGAGGAAATAACCTCTTTGTTGGCGGCCCTGGCAATGACACGATAAATGGCGGCGATGGCACAGATCGGGTTGATTATTCTTCCAGTACAGCCGGAGTTACTGTTAACCTAGCAGCTGGTACTGCTAGCGATGGGTTTGGGGGGACGGATACTCTCAGCAATATTGAAGAAGTCTTTGGTTCTAGCTTCAATGATAGCCTGACCGGAAATACTGGCAATAACCTCTTTGTGGGAGGAGTTGGCAATGATACTGTGAATGGAGGCGACGGTACTGACCAAATTGATTATTCTTCTAGTATTGCAGTTGTTACAGTTAACTTGACTACAGGCACCGCTAGTGATGGATTCGGTAATACTGATACGCTATCGAACCTTGAAAACATAGTTGGTTCTAATTTTAACGACAGCTTGACTGGAAATGCTGCTACTAACTCATTAAACGGCGGTGCTGGCAATGATACCCTCCAAGGGGGCGCTGGCAATGATACGCTGAATGGAGGTACTGGTAGCGATCGCGCCGATTATGCCTCTAGTACCTCAGCAGTCAACGTTGACCTCACAGCAGGTACAGCCAGCGATGGCTTAGGCGGCACTGATACCTTAATCGACATAGAAGAAGCTTCGGGTTCCAGTTTCAACGATACCCTCGTTGGCAATACAGGTAACAACTTCCTTAGTGGCGGGTCTGGTGATGACAGCTTAAATGGAGGTGCTGGCAATGATACCCTCCAAGGGGGCGCTAGTAATGACACCTTCAATGGTGGTGATGGAATTGACCGGGCAGATTATTCCTCCAGTCTGGCAGGAGTGACTGTTAGCTTGGGGACGAGTACAGCTAATGATGGATTCGGTGGTACGGACACGCTGATTAGTATTGAAGAAGCCGCAGGTTCAAGCTTTGACGACAACCTCATCGGCAATGATGGCAATAACCTCTTTATTGGGGGTGGCGGCAATGACACCATTGATGGCGGACTTGGGATCGACCAAGCAGATTATTCGTCTAGTACCGCAGGCGTTGTCGTTAATTTGGGAACCGGAACTGCCAGCGATGGACTTAGCGGTACTGATACGCTGAGTAATATTGAAAACGTAGCTGGATCTACCTTCGTAGATAGGTTAATTGGCGGGACTGACAATAACCTATTTATCGGAAATGGTGGCAATGATGTTCTAATTGGCGGGGCTGGCAATGATGTCCTCGTTGGTGTTGGGACTGGCAGCAGAAGTGCTTCTATTAGTATCGGTAGTTTTGGTAATCGAGGATTCCAAGAATTCGATGTCTTAGCTGGCGGAGCCGATAATGATCGATTTATCCTGGGAGGCAGTAATGAATTTTACTACCTGGGCAGTGGCGGTAATGTCAGTAATGGTAGTGCGTTTGGTGACTTTGCCATTATTGGCCAGGAAGGCGCTACGGCTGGAGTCTATGCAAAAGACTTTAATGCGGGCGATGTGATTCAGGTGCAAAAAGGCTTAGTATACAGAGTCCAGCAGACAGGTCAAGATACATATATTTACGGGACTAGCACTGTTAGCACGTCGCCAACTTTCCTTGATTTAATAGCGGTTGCAGTCGGAACGTCCCTCAGTGAAGTTGCAGGTAGTTTACGAGATCAGAATGGCGCTAATCTTGCATTCGCAGGTCAAGCTACTAGTGGAGGTGTTCCAGTTATCCAATGGTTCAGTTAACTCGATATAACCACAAATTAACAGGAAAAGCAAAATGGATACAAGCAAAAAATACAACCAACAAATGGAAATCAATGATCTGATTGCTGATGCCGTTACTAATGCGGTAACCCGCAGAGGGTTATTAGGAACAGAAGAAGGTTTGTTAGGTTTATCTGATCACGAAGCTGCAAGTATTGCGGGTGGTTTGACTTCAGAAACTACAATCACAAAGTTAAAGCCAATTGACCCAGTTATAGCTGGGATGATTGCGTTACCAGATGATCCTCCAGTTAAGCCAATTTGTGAACCAATTATAGTTGGGCTAATTGCTGTAGATCCTCCTGAGGAAATTGCCTAATTTTTAGCCTTCAAGCGTTAAAAATTCTCTTCCGGTGGAGGTTCAAGGAATGGAAGATACTACTACTGCTCAGACTACCCTTTGCCCTAGTGCTAAACCCGAATTTGTGGATGCTGTTGTCTTCGGCGTAGTTGCTGGAGCAGCAGCAGCACCTCACATAGCTTATCTCAAACAACCTCTGCCCATCACAGATGAACTGCTGGCAAAGGCTAGCCCAGTTACACCCGCCGAAATTTTTCGCGCGGCCACATCCTGCGCCCAATTGGGTTGTCAGCATTTTGATGGCAAAGATTGTCGTCTAGCAATGCGAATTGTTGAGAAATTGCCTGCGGTAGTAGAACAACTACCACCTTGTTCTATCCGCCGAGATTGTCGCTGGTGGCAGCAAGAAGGCAAGGCAGCTTGTATGCGATGTCCGCAAATTATCACAGATAACTATTCTCCATCTGAGCAGTTACGTCAAGCAGCAGATCCTGCTATCAACTTGCAAAGTTAATGTATTCCTAACAAAGGCTGATATTCAAGGAGACAGTAAAAATATGTCTTTAGCAATTTTTGAGAAAGTTAAAGAATTCCTCATTAGAATAGCCAAAGATGAAGCTTTCCGCAGCCAACTAATGAGCGAGAAAGTAGAAGAAGTGAAAAAAGCTCTAGAAAATGGTGGTTATAAGTTTTCTCAGCAAGAATTTGAAACAGCTGCTATAAAAATATTGGAATTAAAAGAACTAGGCGAGTTTCATGAGCTTAGTGAAGAAGAATTAGTAGGTGCTTTTGGTGGTCTCAGAAAGTTCGATAGTGATATTCAACCGCTATACGGCGTAATTTACTGGCCTCCCGATGACGAGTATCCCAAACCCTGCCCAGAACCGATCCCACAGCCACAACCTATGTATGGCATAGTAATCTACGACCCACCTGTACAAGCAATGTACGGTGTAGTTGTAGCAGATTTAGAACAGTAATCCAATACAAGGATTAAGGTATCTGTAAGGTGAGCATTATACTGTAAAACCTAAAATAAACGCGGAATATAGTAGTTAATGTCCACCTTACATATATTTCAAAAATCAGATAGTAATTCCATAATAAAAACTTCTCTGCTTCTAGGCAGGAAAGAGGTTTTTCAGTAAGTTTCATGACTTTTACAACAAAGTTTCAAGTAATAACAATTTGAAAAAGGCTCATTAGTAAAGTATGCAGATAGCTGATTTATCCTATATAGAAAATGTTCTACAACAAGAGTTGATTTTAGGTTCTGATGGAGTACTCGTGATGTCTGAGGCATCAGCTACAGGGCTAGAGACTTTCACTTTTGCTATTTCATATAGTATTACCGAAACTTTGTCAGGCAGTAATTCTACATCAGAAGGTACAGGATTTGCTGTGGCAGTTGGCGGTGAGCCTACAGCTACCGTAACAGTCGCAGGTGATGGTGATATAGTAATTCAAAAAATTAAATCTAAACTCTTTCAAAACGTTGCTACTGCAAGTGGTTTTATCAAAACAATTAGTCTCTGACTTTTCACGGTAGATTGAGGATTCCTTGCAAAAAGTCAGCACTCTAAGCAACTAAATACGCTCCTCCGAATTTAACCATTATCCGGTTCAAGCCAACTTCTAAAACCGAGATTGAGAATTAACCTATGAAATACCACCGCAAAAGCTACGCAGTTTGGGAGATTACCTTAAAGTGCAATCTAGCTTGTAGTCACTGTGGTTCTCGTGCAGGGCATGAGCGCACCAAAGAACTTTCCACAGAGGAGGCTTTGGATCTTGTCAGGCAGATGGCAGAAGTTGGCATTAAAGAAGTTACTCTCATCGGTGGTGAGGCATTTCTGCGTCCAGACTGGCTAGAAATTGCTAAAGCTATTAATGAGGCAGGGATGCTATGTGGTATGACTACCGGCGGTTATGGCATTTCCTTAGAAACTGCACACAAAATGAAAGCCGCAGGAATTAAAACTGTCTCAGTTTCTATTGATGGCTTGGAAGCAACTCATGACCGTCTACGGGGTAGGAAAGGCTCTTGGAAATATGCATTTAAAACCATGAGTCATCTACGAGAAGTGGGCATTGCCTTCGGTTGCAACACCCAAATTAACCGCTTGTCAGCACCGGAGTTCCCCAGCATTTATGAGTGTATTCGTGATGCGGGTGCGCGTGCTTGGCAAATTCAGCTGACTGTGCCAATGGGAAATGCCGCTGACAACGCAGATATCCTTCTCCAACCCTATGAACTGTTAGATATTTACCCCATGCTCGCCCGTGTTGCTCGTCGCGCCTACCAAGAAGGTGTGCAACTTCAAGCGGGAAATAATATTGGTTACTACGGCCCTTATGAACGACTGTTGCGGGGGCGGGGAAACGAGCATGAATTTTCATTTTGGCAAGGTTGCGGTGCTGGGCTTTCTACCTTGGGAATTGAAGCTGACGGAGCAATTAAAGGTTGTCCCTCACTGCCTACTACTGCATATACAGGTGGTAATATTCGAGAGCGATCGCTGCATGACATTATCAACAATACAGAACAATTACGCTTAAATCTGAGAGCAGGAACACCTGAAGGTACAAAACACCTGTGGGGTTTCTGTAAAACCTGCGAATTCGCCGAACTGTGTCGTGGTGGTTGCAGTTGGACTGCCCATGTTTTCTTTGACAAGAGAGGTAATAATCCTTACTGTCATCATCGCGCCCTTGTCCATGCAGCAGAAGGCTTGCGCGAGCGTGTAACGCCCAAAGTAAAAGCCCAAGGTCTGCCTTTTGATAATGGAGAGTTTGAGCTAATTGTGGAGCCTATAGACACTCCTTTGCCAGTAAACGATCCATTACATTTTACTGCTGACAGCATTCAGTGGTCTGAAAGTTGGCAGCAACAAACAAAAGTTTCTTACTCGCTAGCAAGGTAATAGATTATGGCTGACAATTCAGAAATTACCACAATTCCCGAAAAAAGCACTGGTCTTGAGCCATCACCAGCTCAATCAGAGAACATTTCCCTGCTTCCACGTTCAGCTTGGAACAGTCAATTAACTCAATTGAAAGTGCTATTAAAAGCGAAGCAAGCCCTAGACAAAAGCGCACAATTGAATCTAGAGATATCAAGACCAGATAGCTAAACGACAGCCAACACGAGTGTTCAATTTATTAGATTTTTAAATTTTTTTGATGGAGTTCGTAAATGAGCAAATTTTCAGCAGAGAAACTCTCCCACAAAATAAACAGAGGCTTTCATGTCATCAGAAACTATCTTTTTACAATCGACTGCTCCAAATCCCAATCCCAATCCTAATTTTGCTAACGCTCAAGGATTTGGCCTTGTCTATAACTATAATCAAAGTGCTTCAGGAAGTTTAACTGATGCCCAGACAAAGACATTGGTAAAAGGTGGGGTGGCTGTTGCGATCGCTGAAGCTGGAGCACAATTTTTTAACAATGACCCAAGTTTTTCAGCACTGTTTACTGACAGTACTGGCATTGGATTAGATGGTGCTTATGCGGGAAGTGCCAATAGTAAAACGAAGGTGGTTGCTAGTTTTGCAGTTGGCGCTAATCAAACCTTCTCTTTCGATTTTTCAGCCGATTTAGCACTGAAAGCTAAAGAAATTGAAAATCCCAATGTTGAATATAACCAGGCTAAGTCAAAAACCGCTTTCTTGGTATTAGACACAACAAATCCCAATAAACCCAAAGTGTTAGATTATTTTGGGATGCGGGGTAAGTTAATTTCCTCTAAAATCAGCGATTTTACGCTTGGCAGTAGTGGTAAATTTACTATTACCAGTCGGGAAAAAACTACTGATCTTAATGGCAACAATGGTGAGGACTCCCTAACAGCAAAGGCTATTGGCAGTTATCAGAGAAAGTTTAAAAATAATACAAATATAACGATAGTAGAAATTAATGCCAGCGCTGTTACTTTTTTGGGAGATACTTTAATCAAAAATTTAGGTAAAGATGTTATCTATGGCACGATTCGGAATGATAATCTGACAGGAAACAACGGTGCAAACAAAATTTATGGCAGCTTGGGGAATGACAAGCTGGATGGACGCAAAGGTGATGATATCCTCGAAGGCGGTCAAGGCAATGATTGGTTAAATGGAGGCGAGGGCAATGATAAAATCCACGGCAGTTTGGGTGATGACACGCTGATTGGTGGTCGTGGTAGTAATGTTTTGGTTGGTGGCGATGGCTATGACAAATTTGTTTTTAACAGTGGTTCTAGCTTGTTGAATGGTGAGTTTGATGTCATTCAAGACTTCCAAGTTGGTATCGATAAGATTGTATTTAAGGGTTGGGGTTCTATTAACACTGATACATGGTTAAATGAGATGTTTTCTCAAGGTAATATAACTGATACCCCTGATGGTACTCTTTTTAATTTTAATGTTGGAAAAACTCAAGGAGAATTACTGCTTTCAGGCGTGAGTTCTAGCTTGATTAACTCTGAATCGATAATCTTTAGTTAGTGTTTATTTAAGGCTAATTACAGGGCAAACGCGTCTGAAAGTATAAAGATACTTTTTAGACAATGATTTTAATAGTTAATGTTTTAAAATGTTTATTTAACAAAATTTTTGTCTAATAAGTGTTTCAAACTTTAGACACGTTTACCCTTCTAAAGAATTTAAAATTTATACATAGTTCTAGTAACTTGATACCAACATAACTTAAACATGAATATTAGATATTTTTTAAAACCAAATGTTAAATTTTTCATAAATATGGTGATTTATCAGTATAAGCCATTAAAAACAGAGGAAGCTTATAAACCAGCTATTACCCTAGCCAAAATGCGACATCAATTCTTAATAACCTAGACTAAATATTAGAACAATAAAGTAATCTTAGTGAAGCGATCGCTTGCTATCACAAAGCTATAGAACTCTAACTCAACTGCAATGAATATATCTTTAGCAGAGAAACCATACGATAAGATTAATAAACAGAGGCTTTCATGTCATCAGAGACTGTATTTTTACAATCAACTGATTCAAATTCTAGTACCAATCCTAATTTTGCTCAGGCGCAAGGATTTGCTCTTGGCTCCAACTATAATCAAAGTTCTTCAGGAGCGTTAGTTGAAGCCCAGACACAAACATTGGTGCAAGGTGGGGTGGCTCTTGCTATTGCAGAAGCTCAAGCAGTTTTTTTTGAGAGCGAGCCTGTTTTTTCATTACTCTTCACTGACTCTACTACCATTGGTCTAGATGGTACTTATCAGGGAAATGCCAATAGTACAACGAAAGTGGTTGCTAGTTTTGCAGTTGGCGCTAATCAAACCTTCTCTTTTAATTTTTCCGCAGATTTAGCACTGTCAGCCAAAGAAATAGAAAATCCTAATGTTGAATATAACGAAGCTGAGTCAAAAAGTACATTCTTGGTATTAGACACCACCGAGCCTAATAAACCGAAGGTTATAGATTTTGTTGGCTTGCGAGGTAGTTTGATTTCCTCGATGCAATTCGGTGATTTGATATATGGCGGTAGCCGTAACTTTACTATTAATAGTTATGACAAAGCTAGTGATGTAAACGGTAATAATGGTAAAGACTCTCTTACAGGCCAAGTTACTGGCAGTTATGAGAGAAAGTTTACAAAAGAGACGACCATAACATTAGTAGAAATTGATGCGAGTGCTGCTATTGCTTACGGAGATAATTTAATAGATAACTTGGGTCAAGATGTTATCTATGGCACTATTGGAAATGATAATTTGAAGGGAGACAATGGTGTAGATAAAATTTATGCGAGCTTGGGGGATGACAAGCTGAATGGACAAAGAGGCGATGATATCCTCGAAGGTGGCCAAGGTAATGATTGGCTAGATGGAGGCGAGGGCAATGATCAACTCAATGCTGGTGGCGGCAAAGATGTCCTGACTGGTGGTCGTGGTAGTGATGTTCTGGTTGGTGGTGAAGGCGCTGACATATTTTTTTATCAACGAGGTAATAGCTTGCGTGATGGAGAGTTGGATATCATTCAAGATTTTCAGGTTGGTACAGATAAGATTGTATTTCAAGGCTGGGGTAATATTAATACTGCTACATGGTTAAACGGGATGTTGTCTCAAGGCAAAATAACCAATACCAATGATGGTCTTCTCTTCAACTTTAATGATGGCCCAACTCAAGGAAAGATTCTACTCACTGGTTTGAATTCCAACCTGATTACTGCTGAATCCATAGAATTTATTTAAAACTAATTGCCCTTTAAGAAAACTCTTAGGCAAGGCTAACCTACAAAACTAAATATCACAATTTGAATCGATATTTACAATACTAATTTATTGTGCATTTTCTTAACATACACTTTTGAAACTTTAAAAAAGCTATGGCAACTACTTTAAATGTTGATTCTTTGCCTGAAGTTGTAGGTGTTGATAACGTAACCGAAATCCTACAAAAAGCTGTTCAATATTACCAAGCTAATCGCTTAACTGAAGCTGAGAAGGCTTACCGCCAAGTTCTAGAAATTCAGCCTGATCACCCGGAAGCATTTTATGGATTAGGCATACTGTCCCAAAAAATGGGTAATCATCAGGCGGCTGAACAGTTGTTGAGTAAAGCGTTGCAATTTCAACCTGATTCAGTTAAAATCTGGTTTACTTTGGGAAATTTACGCCAATCGCAAGAGCAATTGAGCGAAGCTGCAAACGCATATCACCAAGCTCTAAAATTGCAACCAGATTCTGCACCTATTTATAACAATCTGGGCTTTACTTTGCAACAACAAGGGTTATTTGACGAAGCAATTAACTACTATCGCAAAGCCCTAGAGTTAAAGCGGGACTTTATGGAAGCAGAAGCGAATTTGGGCAATGCACTTCATGCTCAAGGCAAGCTTTCCAGTGAGCAAAAATTATACTATGCAAAATTAAATAATAAGTTGGCGATCGCTCGCAAAAAAGCAGGGGATTTGAAGACTACTGTTGCTTATTACAGACAAGCGATTAGTTTGCAGCCAGACCAAACAAACACCTATTTGAAATTGGGAATGACCCTGCATGAGCAAGGTCAGGTGGAGGAAGCCGAGTCTGTGTTTTACCAAGCCCTAGAACTGAAGTCAGACGGGGAAAAAGCTTATTTAACAGGACTGATTTACCAAATCCAGCACCAACTTGATAAAGCTGTGTCGGCCTACCGCAAAGGGTTAATGTTGCTGAATCCGCATTATGCCCAAGCAGTAAGCAGTTCCAGTAGCGCTCAAGTTTCTGTGTTCAACTTAGATGAACACATTCCCCCACCAATCCAATTTCAAGAAACGATTATCGGAAAATATAGTTTCCCTACTATTCCTCCAGTGCCAAACTCCGAAGAAGCAAGACCCTTCTGGAGTGTAGTTATTCCAGTTTTGAACCGTCCAGAATATTTCCCCGAATGTCTGGCCAGCGTACTGGCGCAATGGACAGGGCCGGAGGACATGGAAATTCTGGTTTTGGATAATGGCAGTAACCCACCCTTATTTGAAATTCCCCATGGGTTCGGAAAGGGCATGATCCGTTACTACCGCTTTCCGAAAACTGTACCATTACAGCAAAATTGGAATACAGCCGTTGCTCTGAGCCGGGGGCAGTGGATTCACCTGCTACACCATGATGATTATGTCCTGCCTGGTTTTTACGCTCGATTGAAAGCAAGCTTAGAAAAATGTTCCGAGTCCATAGGAGCAGCTTTTACAGGCTACGAAAATATTGATGAAAATCGAGAGGTTGTCTTCTCTCAGGAACATGGCTTAAAAGAGTATCGAGGTGTAGTTAAAGATTGGGTAAAACGGATTGGCGTTTCCTGCCCACTTAGTCCCCCATCTGTAGTCATTCGTCGCCTAGCTTACGAAAAACTGGGAGGCTACAAACTAGACCTTCCTTATACCTGCGACTGGGAATTCTATAAACGCGTAGCCGTGTTTTATGATTGGTGGTACGAACCAGGTATTTTAGCTCATTACCGCCAACACTCCAATAGTGTCACCGTAGCAGAAACTATGGATGGGTCTTGCGGTGCTGCACACCGACGTGCCATTGAAATGTCACAGAGCTATTTACCTGTTGAATCTTGTGCAGCCATCACAGCAAAGTCTCGCACATATCACTTTGAGTGGTGCTTGAGTCGAGCAGTTATACCACTTAAGTTTGGCAACTTGGAAGGAGCTTTGCAATTAATCCAAGAAGCCCTCAAAATTGATGATTCTCCTGAGTCAATTAGGAAATTATTTGTCTGGTTAACAGCTAATGAATTAGCACCAATTCGCCAGCAAATTGTCTCAAGATGCATCATGAATTTTTCCAATAACTGTTTGAAATAATTCAAATATTTTTAACCAACAATTTCAGGAGTATGCAATTATGAAAGTAGGAATTCTTGCAGGGGGATTAGGCACTAGGCTAGCTGAAGAAACAGAATCTAAACCAAAGCCGATGGTAGAAATTGGTGGTCAGCCCATTCTCTGGCACATCATGAGGCATTACTATCATTATGGTTTCAAAGATTTTGTTATTGCCCTCGGCTATAAAGCTGAAATGATTAAGAAATACATGGTGGATTATTCTTCATTAAAGAGTAATCTGACTGTGAATTTAGCAAATGGTGAAATAAAAAGGCATGGTGGTTATCAACTCGATTGGACTGTAGAGTTAATTGATACTGGACTGTCTACGAATACAGGCGGTCGAATTAAGCGACTAGCTCCTTATATGGGTAAGGATACTTTTATGCTGACCTGGGGAGATGGTGTTTCTGACTTGAATTTGCAAGATTTATTAGCCTTTCACCGCAGACATGGCAAATTAGCAACTATGACCGTGGTTCGTCCGCCGGCTCGTTTTGGATTGCCAACGCTGGATGGAGACCAGGTTGTAGAGTTTTCCGAAAAACCTCAAGTCCATGAAGGTTGGATTAACGGTGCTTTCTTTGTGTTAGAACCTGGGGTTTTTGATTATGTTGATAGCGATCGCACTCAGTGGGAAAAGGAACCCCTAGAGCGATTAGCCAAAGACGGCCAGTTGATGGCTTATCGCTACTCTGGTTTCTGGCAGTGTATGGACACCCTGCGAGATAAACATCGCTTAGAAAAACTGTGGGATGGTGGTAACGCACCTTGGAAAATTTGGGAGGATAAAGTAGATGAGAGTATTGGTTACGGGACATCGCGGTTACATCGGAACGGTAATGGTACCCCTGCTGCTGTCAGCGGGATATGAGGTAGTTGGGTTAGATAGCGATTTGTTTAAAGGAAGCACTTTTGGCAGTGGGATTCAAGAGATTCCTGAACTTAAGAAAGATATTCGAGATGTAGAGGCTGCTGATTTGATAGGCTTTGATGCTGTCTTACATTTAGCAGCACTGTCAAATGATCCTTTAGGCAATTTGCGCCCAGATTTAACCTATGAAATCAATCATGCCGCTTCTGTGCATCTCGCAACCTTAGCTAAACAAGTTGGAGTTGAACGCTTTATTTTCTCCTCTTCTTGCAGTAACTATGGAGCAGGTGGAGACGATTGGTTAACTGAAGAATCTGCGTTTAATCCTGTAACTCCCTACGGTATTTCCAAAGTGAAAACCGAACAAGATGTGAGTAAATTAGCAGATGATAATTTCAGCCCAACTTTTTTGCGTAACGCGACAGCTTATGGTGTGTCGCCACGTCTGCGGTTTGATTTAGTCCTCAACAATCTCGTGGCTTGGGCGTTTACTACCGGACAAGTTTATATCAAGAGCGACGGTACTCCTTGGCGGCCAATTGTCCATATTGAAGATATTTCTAGAGCTTTTATTGCGGTCTTGAAAGCTCCAAGAGAGGTCACTCACAATCAGGCTTTCAATGTGGGACGTAATGAGGATAACTACCGCATCCGTGAATTAGCTGAGATTGTTCAACAAACAGTTCCGGGCTGTCAGATTGAATATGCAGCCAATGCTGGCCCAGATAAACGCTGCTATCGAGTTGACTGTAGCAAAATTACTCAAATGCTACCAGACTTCCAACCGCAGTGGAATGCCCGTAAGGGAGCCGAAGAACTATACCAAACTTATCAACGCATTGGTCTGACCTTAGAAGAGTTTGAAGGGCCCCGCTATCAGCGGATTGCCCATATTCAACAACTGCTAAGTAGTGGACAAATTGATGAGAC
Organism: Mojavia sp.; assembly: GCF_059505145.1. Taxonomy (NCBI): domain Bacteria; kingdom Bacillati; phylum Cyanobacteriota; class Cyanophyceae; order Nostocales; family Nostocaceae; genus Mojavia; species Mojavia sp. Next base: position 19,258 of record NZ_JCACKA010000064.1, on the reverse strand, counting down.
TTTACGCTGGAAACATCCGTCCCTAGCATATTCCCTAGCGGTATGAATTGTTAATAATTTCAGAAGAGAGCTTTTTTATGCTTAACCTAGTTGCTCGCGGCTTGCTACCACCTTGTCGTGCTAATGGTGAGGATGACCTAGAACTAATCATTTCCTTTGGTCATACACCTCTAGCCGATGCCCTACTGACTGAGGAACAACTCAATCAACCAGAATATACGGCTTCTCTGGATCTAGCTTTTTCTCCTAGCAGTGGGCTGTTGCAAATCACCGAGACAGTACCGCCAGAGATTTTGTTTTGCCGAAATTATCCTTACTTTTCCTCGGTATCTCCCTCTCTGATGCGGCATTTTCAAGAAAGTGCTTTAGCAATTATCGAGTCGCGGCAACTTGATGGTAATAGCTTGGTACTGGAAGCAGCTAGCAATGATGGTTATATGCTCAAGCATTTTGTCGGACGGGGTATTCCTGTGTTGGGAATTGACCCTGCCGATGGGCCTGCTGGGGTAGCCCAAAAAGCTGGCGTTCCTACCCTTTGTACCTTTTTTAGTAAACACCTAGCGGTAAATTTACGCAGTGAAGGAAAACAGGCGGACGTTTTTTTAGCCAATAACGTCTTAGCTCATGTGCCAGACTTGAATGGTTTTGTCGAAGGTATAGCGACAATTCTCAAACCAGCAGGTGTGGCGGTGATTGAGGTGCCTTACGTGGTTGACTTAGTTGACCATTGTGAGTTTGATACAATCTATCATCAGCATTTGTGTTACTTTTCTGTCACGGCTCTAGATCGCTTGTTTAGACGGCATGGATTGTTTCTCAATCGAGTGCAGCGAGTTGCTATTCATGGGGGGTCATTACGGCTGTTTGTGGAACATGATGATGCAGCCGAGGAATCGGTAACTCAGCTTTTAGAGCAAGAAATTCAACGAGGTGTAGATAGAATTGATTTTTACCGCGATTTTGGCGATCGCGTCCGGGCGATCAAGCAAACTCTAGGAGAAATTCTCCGGGATCTTAAACAACAAGGTAAGCGAATCGTTGGCTATGGTGCAGCGGCCAAAGCAACAACTTTGTTGAGCTATGTCGGGATTGATCGCCAGTTATTAGATTATGTCGTGGATCTCAATCCACATAAGCATGGACGCTATATGGGCGGTAATCATCTACCGATTTTTTCGCCCGATAAACTTTTAGAGGATCAGCCAGATTATGTGTTGATTCTGGCTTGGAATTTTGCTGATGAAATCATGCAGCAACAAACAGCTTATCGGCAAAAAGGCGGTCAATTTATTATTCCGATTCCACAACCCAAGATTGTCTAGGGATGTACTGATTCTCAATCAGCTGAATTTATCAATTTTTTTATAGCCATCGCTCAAAAGAAGATAGGGGATATGTCCACTGTTGGTGAAGCCATTAAACTTGCTGTTCAATATCAACGGGTTAATCGTTTAGTGCAAGCCGAGCAGATTTATCGGCAGATTCTAGCAAAACAACCCGATCATCCTGACGCCTTACATGGTCTTAGTATGCTGGCCCAACAGGCAGGACAATATCAGACCGCTGAAAAACTACTGTATACATTGTTAAAGGCACAGCCTGCATCTTTTAAAGCCTGGTTTAGCTTGGGAAATGTGCATCAAATTCAAGGTCATTTATCGGCAGCAGTAGAGGCATACCAAAAGGCTCTAGCACTTCAGCCCCAGGCATTTGTCATCTACAACAACTTGGGCTACACATTGCAACAGCAGGGAAAGGTCAACGATGCGATCGCTTCTTACCAAAAAGCTCTGCAACTGCAACCTAACTTTCCCGAAGCCGAAGTCAATTTGGCCAACGCCCTGCATAGCCAAGGCAAACTTTCGCCAGAACAACAAGTTAAGTTTGCACAGCTAAATCACGATCTAGGGGTGAATCGTAAGAAAGCGGGTGACTTTAAATCTGCAACTACCTACTATCGTCAAGCCCTGGACTTACAACCTGACTTGGCGATCGCTCATTATAACCTGGGAGTGGTACTACAAGCCCAAGGTGAAACTGATGAGGCGGTGTGTTGCTATCAAAAGGCGCTAGAGATAAATCCCAGTGATTCGTCATTGTACAAGACCTTATCCCGTCAAAAGCTGACTCAGCTAACACCGCCTCCCCAACAGCAGAATTCATCAAGATTAAAAGTGGCCTTTATCGGTCAGCCGTTTGTCTTGACGCGTTATCCTACACCCGCCGATTCGATTGGCATTCTCACCTATGAGATGGCCCGGCGGTTAGCGGCAACGAGCGACATTACGGTGTACACCGGCGGAGAAAAAAGACAGGAAAGTGTGTATGAAGGGGTGCGGTATAAATACATTCCGATCAAACTCGACCGTTCTGCCCTCAAGCGGCTGGAGGAAATTCCTGGCTTTTACAGTTCAACCCGTCCCAGTTTTGCGTCTAGCCTGTACTATGCGGCATATGCATTGCAAATCGCCCATGATTTGAGAAAGCATCCCTGTGATGTGGTTCATATCCACAACTTGTCTCAGTTCGCCCCCATCATCCGCGCCCTCAATCCGAAATGCAAAATTGTCTTACATACGCATTGTGAGTGGTTAAACCAACTCGACCATAAAACACTGGAGCGACGGCTGGGTGCTGTGGACTGCGTACTTAGTCCCAGTCAGTATATCTCAGGGCAAGTACAGCAGCGTTTTCTTCAGTTTAGCGAGCGATGTCAGGTAATTGCCAATGGAGTGGATGCTGACCGATATCTCGACTTTCTGGCTCAACCCCAAACCGTTAAATCGTCCTCGCAAAAACCAATTAAAAAATTACTATTTGTCGGCCGAGTCTGTCCTGAGAAGGGTAGCCATATCCTGTTAGAAGCGTTTCGCCAGGTATTGCTGCATGACCCCAATGTTCAACTAACTTTGGTTGGCCCTGTCGGTGTAATACCTTATGAATATCTAGTGGGATTGAGTGATGATCCAAAAGTTTCGGCATTAGCCTCATTCCACCAACAAGATGATGCTTGGACTGGTTATTTAAGGCAATATATGGCGCAGTTAAGTGAGCAGGTGGGTGAAGGCACAGCTCCTCCAGTTACCTTCACAGGGCTATTACCACCCTCTCAACTGCCGAACTTATATCAACAGGCTGATATTTTTGTCTTCCCCAGTATTTGTCATGAAGCATTTGGTATGCCAATTGCAGAAGCCATGATTACTGGATTGCCTGTAGTAGCTACCCAAGGAGGTGCTTTTCCAGAATTGGTTGAGCATGGCAAAACTGGTCTCATTGTTGAGCGCAGTGATGTAAATGCTTTAGCAGACGCTATTATACATCTGTTAAAAGATGCCGATCTCAGAAAAGCGATGGGTCAGGCTGCCCGTCAGCGCGGTGTGGAACAATTTACCTTCGACAAGGTGGCTGTTGACTTGCAACATCTGTATACCAACCTCTGCTGCCAAGCAATACCAGCTTCGAGTTTGGCCTTGTTAAGTGCCTAATCCTTAGGAGTCAATGCCATGAATCCAGTTGCTATACAGATACCTATACGTCGTGTCTGCCGCGCACTAATGGAAAGCCGCCGCATCGAATGCGATCGCACCCACCTCTGTCAATCGGCAATTGTCTTTGCTCCTCATCCCGATGATGAAACTCTTGGTTGTGGTGGCACTATTTTTCAGAAAAAGCAGGCTGGGGCGGATTTAAAAATTGTATTTATGACGGATGGCAGCCAATCCCATTCCCATTTAATCCCAGCCGAAAAGCTCAAGGCTATCCGTGCCCAAGAAGCGCTAGCTGCTGCTGAAAAACTGGGCGTTGAACCAACAAATGTATTTTTCCTGGGAATTGGAGATGGTAGTTTAGCTTATAATCAGGCGATCGCTATTGAGAAAGTTAAACAGATTATTTTCAGGATTTTCCCGGAAACTGTATTTATTCCCTATGTCCAAGATGGAGTGCCCGATCACGATGCCACGAATCAGATCGTGATTGCTGCATTAAGGCAGTGCGGCATTCCAGTCACAGTGTATGAGTATCCGATTTGGTTTTGGCGGCATTGGCCTTGGACTGTTTTTGAAGGCGATAAAAGTCCAGCTTTAGCGGTTTGGCGACAAAACTTAGCAAGCAGTCTCCGGTTACTCCAACAGTTTAGCTGCGCTGTTGATATCCATGCTGTTTTAGACCACAAACGCATTGCACTGGAACAACATCAGTCGCAGATGACTCGTCTCAAGCCCGATCCTCGATGGGTAACTCTTGGGGATGTTGCTCAGGGTGATTTTCTCGACTGTTTTTTTCAAAATTATGAGTTTTTCCGTCGCTATCGTTTCAACTAAAACTTAAAATGTCCAACCTGAAAAATTGAGTAAATAATGTTCATTTCGCTTAGTAAAGTAATCAAGAGCCAAATAAATGAATATATTATCTAGGCGGTTTGAAAATAAAGTTGCTTTAATTACAGGCGGAAATAGTGGACTAGGGCGAGCGATCGCCATTCGATTGGCTATCGAGGGTGCTGCTATTGGTGTTGTGGGCAGAGACTTAGAAAAGGCTCTCCTAGTACGCCAGGAAATTGAATCTCTTGGTGGTAAAGCATTGGAAATCAAATGCGATGTCACTCAAGAGTCCGATTGTCAACGTGCGGTTGACCAGATTATCAGTCAATTTAATCGGCTAGATGTTTTGTGTACCAGTGCGGGAATTTATGGGGGTGGCAGAACTGTGGTAGATACCTCAGTTGAACTTTGGGAGCAGGTGATTAATACAGACCTCAAAGGAGTTTATCTAATCTCAAAGTTCTCTATCCCCCAGATGCGAAAAGTTCATGGTGGTTCGATAGTCCACATCTCTTCTATTGGAGGACTGACAGGTTTTCCCGAAGGTATGGCGTTCCACTCAGCTAAGGGAGGAGTGATTAATCTCACTAGACACATGGCTGTGGCTCATGCGACTGACAATATTCGCGTCAACTGCATTTGTCCAGGGGTGGTGACTACACCGTTGACACAAAAGTGGTTAAGCGAGCCTGAAACTTATCAGAAAGTATGCCAATCCTATCCGATGAATCGCATTGGTGAACCGGAAGAAGTGGCAACTGCTGTTGCTTTTTTAGCTTCTGATGAAGCTTCTTTCATCACCGGAGCAATATTACCAGTAGATGGTGGCTATCTAGCAGCAGGTAAAGATTAGTTATTAGAGGATGTTTGAAAACTTTTTGATGTTGTATTTGAGACTTGTAAATCCCCCTAAATCCCCCTTAAAAAGGGGAGGCAGTGCGTTGCGGGGGTTCCCCCCGTTGTAGCAACTGCCGTGGACTTTGAGATTATTCCCCCCTTAAAAAGGGGAGCTATGGGGGATCAGGCGAAATATCTAATACTTTTCAGGCATCCTCTTAAGACTTAACAAATTTAAATGTATAAGGAGATAAAAATGATTCAACAACAATTAATCAAAAATATTAAGCAAAATAAACAAAATTCTCTCCAAGAATCTACCTGTCCGAACTGTGGTCATCACGAATTGTCGATATTTTATGAGGTGCGTAACGTTCCTGTGCATAGCTGTCTCATGACATCGACACCGCAACAAGCTTTAGATTTTCCTTGTGGAGATGTAGTCTTGGGCTATTGCGATCGCTGTGGCTTTATTACCAATGTAGCCTTTGATTCTAAGTGGTCAGCTTATGCCCCTAACTACGAAGACCAGCAAAGTTTTTCACCTACTTTCAATAAATTTGCTATTGATTTAGCCAATCACCTGATCGATAAATATGACTTGCACAACAAAGATATTATCGAGATTGGTTGTAGTAAAGGAGACTTTTTACTGCTGTTGTGTGAGTTAGGTAACAATCGTGGTGTGGGTATCGACCCCAGCGTAGTGCCAGGTCGGGTTCAAAGTCAAGCAGCAGATAGGGTGAAGTTCATTCAAGAATATTATGATGAGCATCATGCCGAGTATGTAGGCGATTTTATTTGCTGTCGCCATACTTTGGAGCATATTCAACCAACAGCAGAATTTGTCACCAAAGTCCGGCGTTCAATTGGCGATCGCACTAACACAATCGTCTTCTTTGAGATTCCTGATACAATTCGAGTATTGCAAGATTTAGCGTTTGAAGACATCTACTACGAACACTGTTCTTACTTTACCCCTGGTTCTCTAGCCCGCTTATTCCGTGCTTGTGGGTTTGAGGTCATAGATTTATATCGCACTTATGGGGAACAGTACCTCTTAATTGAAGCGCGTCCAGTCGCCACATCATCTGATAAAATTCATCCTTTAGAGGAAAGTATTGAGCAGACCGCTCAGTATGTCCAAACTTTTGCTACTCAAATCCAGAATCATTTGCAAAAATGGAGGCTTCACTTAGAGAACCTGCAATCTCAAGGTAAGCGGGCCGTAATTTGGGGTTCGGGGTCTAAGTGTGTTGCGTTTCTGACCACTCTGGATGCCATTGATCTGATTGAATATGTTGTTGATATCAATCCTCACCGTCATGGAAAATTTATCCCAGGAGTAGGTAAAGAAATCATGTCGCCAGAATTCCTCCGCGACTATCAACCAGATCAGGTAATTGTGATGAACTCAATTTACCGCAATGAAATTCAGGAAATGCTCACTGCAATGGGTGTTACTTCAGAAGTTATTACATTGTAAGAAAAAGCATACTCATTGTGCTGGGTGAATCTATGACTTTTCCATCACTCTGGGAAAATAAAAATAGAGGGCAAAATTTAAAGTACATACCCCGCAATTCTCACAAGCTTGAGGGGCAGAGGGGAAAGTACGCGATTAATCGCGTCTTATACAATAACTCTCCCCTGCTCCCCGAAGTTTGCTTGGAGGGAAACCCTCCTGGCAACTTCTCTTCCTGCTCCTCTGCTGCCCTAATTTACTATCTTTGAATGCAACTCGGTATGACCTCTCTCACCTAAACAGTGCTGAATAACAAAGTAAAATTAATTGCACAGTTGTCTTTAAATATTCAAGGTGGCTTTGTTTGTTGATAAGTAAATTGAGGTGATTTTTTGGCGTTGACGTCGCACTAAAATAGAAATTAGACCACAACTGATAAGCAAAGTTACGCCACTTGAATATTCAGGGACTGAAACACGAGCTTGATTTTTCTTAACCTCTATTAAATTTACAGTTGTTTTGTTACTGAAGTAACGTTGTACAGAACCTTCAAAAAAAGCAAAACCAGATTTTGGCGATTCAGTAAAATCTATAACAGAGAAATTTAAGGTAACATTATCAGTTTTTTGAGATTTGAGGAAATCGTTATCGCCCTTAACGCTTAAATTTCCTGTTAAATCAAAATAAGCTAAAATACTGTTATTAGAAATATCAATTAATGTAAAAAATATATTTCCACTTGCACTTGCATTCTCTGTTTCTGAATTATCGGCTGATGCTGATAAAGATAAAGAAGCTATGAAGTCAAATGAGAAAAAACTATTTTCCTCTATTACAAAACTACCAGCAATTATAGCTTCGCTTGTTGCCAGTCCGAAATAATTTTGACCGTTACCTGTAGCCTCACTAAATGAAAAATTGTCTGCTAATGTGGGATTTTCTTTAATAAAAGATGCGGTTGCCTCAGCTTTAGCAACTACGCTACTATCTTGACCAACAGTTACAGTATCAACATCAGTGTTTGTAAGAATACCAACTGGACTTTGGCTAAAGTTTGTAAACAGTACATTTCCTCCAGATGAAGCAAAAGTAGCAGCTTTACTAGGTGAGGTTACTAATACTGTACTCGCCAGCAAAGATGTATAAACTAATAAACAACGTTTCTTAAATCCTAAGTACTGTCTCATAAAATTCTAGAAGTCAAATTGAGGTAATCAACTTCGCTAAATTGGCTAAAGTATTAAAATGCAACACAAATAAGGCCATGACTGATACCTAGAAAAAGCTCAAGCTGTGGCTGCTATATAAAAAATATTTTTTGGTATTAAATCATACCTTTTGTATTGATTTAAATGACAAAAGTATTACGTCTGAGATTTTACTGAAAGCACCCGGTTGATATAATAATAAAGTAATAATACGGGGATTAAATAAGGTTATTGTGAACTAAACATAATTTTGAGGTAAATCTGCACATAAATCCTGCGATCGCCCTACAGCCCTTCTCCTAAAGGAGACGCTACGTGTAGCTTGCTTAAGCGTAGGGGTACGGGCATCCTACGGCAGGCGCTGCGCTCCCTTGCAATTGCGGCTTAATTTCCGCACCTTTTTTATGGTGGTCTGTACTTAGAAATTGTCAGATTCTACGATGACGATTGTTTACTTAAAGCCGTCCGCCATGCTTTAGCTTTTTTGATGGTATCTTTGATAAAATCGTTTTTCCCAGCTAGGTAACCGTTGATATCCTTTGGGAAGCGTTGTGCCAGTTCTTCCTTCAGACGGCTATAGGTTGTGGCTTCTTCAGGATGAGCGATGAGATAGTCGCGGAAATTGAGACAGTATTCAATCTCTTGATGTCCTATTTGAAAGATATGCAGATTGTGAGTGCGGTCAAAGTCGCCGCCCTTAGCAAAGAAACGCCGTCCAGGAATGCCAAAATCGCCAAGTGGCTCGTAACCGAGTTGGACTAAGGCGGGGTTAAACTGTTCTACCGTATGGATGTCTTGAACTACAGCTAGGATATCAATGATAGGCTTTGCTTTAATTTGGGGAATAGCGGTACTGCCAATGTGATAAATATCTATCAGCTGCTGCTTGAAAACTGCACAGATGGCTGCTGCTTCTAGCTTGAACTGCTGCGCCCAGCTTGGATCATGTGATACAACTTTTACTCTCTTAAGCATACGATAAATATTATGTCCATTCAAACGGACATAATTATGAATAATAACTGGTGATGACAGCAAGTCAAAAGCTCAGGCTACTTTATATGACTGCCGATCGCTTAAAAGCTTTACACCCCATCCCCTTACACCCAGCCTCAACAAATACAGAACTTACGCACTCAGATCCCCCAACCCCCTTAGAAAGGGGAGCCACTGTGCCCTTGCGGGTTCCCCGACTCCCTCAGTGGCGTGGCTTTAGACGTTCCCCCCTTAAAAAGGGGGGCTAGGGGGGATCGGGGTTTCAGGCTTGAGTGCGTAAGTCCTAAAATAATATTTTTGCGTAAGTTCTAATCGTGTTAATCAATGCCATTGGCGTGAGATCCTAGATAAAGTCACAACACGGTCAATGGAGTTTGAACAGATATGGAACAACATCGGCACTCAACGGTTGCGATCACGGGTGCTTCTTCAGGGGTCGGTTTGTATGCTGCAAAAGCGCTTGCCCAAAGGGGATGGCACGTGGTGATGGCCTGTCGCAATTTAGCGAAGGCCCAAAAAGCTGCCCAAGATGTAGGGATGTCCAAGGACAGCTACACTATTATGCATATCGACTTAGGTTCCTTGGAAAGCGTTCGACAATTTGTAAACAATTTTAGGACTAGCGGCAAGTCCTTGGACGCTTTGGTGTGCAACGCGGCAATTTATATGCCGTTGATTAAAGAACCTTTGCGTAGCCCAGAAGGTTACGAGTTGACTGTTACCACTAATCACCTCGGTCATTTCCTGTTGTGCAACCTGATGCTTGAAGATTTAAAGAAGTCATCAGCAGCAGATCGGCGGCTCGTAATTTTGGGAACTGTGACGCACAACCCAGACGAACTGGGTGGCAAAATCCCGCCACGCCCAGACTTAGGAAATCTGGATGGCTTTGCCGCAGGATTTAAAGAGCCGATCTCAATGATTGATGGCAAGAAGTTTGAACCAGTTAAGGCTTACAAAGACAGCAAGGTCTGCAATGTGTTGACCATGAGAGAACTGCATCGGCGCTATCACGAATCAACAGATATCGTCTTCAGTTCTCTTTATCCCGGATGTGTGGCAGAAACTCCTTTGTTCCGCAACCACTATCCCTTGTTCCAGAAAATCTTCCCATTGTTCCAGAAGTATATCACTGGGGGATATGTGTCTCAAGACTTAGCTGGTGAGCGAGTTGCGGCGGTGGTTGCCGATTCCGATTATAAGCAATCCGGTGCTTATTGGAGCTGGGGAAATCGCCAAAAGAAAGATGGCAAGTCGTTTGTGCAAAAAGTCTCTCCCCAAGCCCGCGATGATGAAAAAGCGGAACGCTTGTGGGATTTGAGCGCAAAGTTGGTTGGACTTGCGTGACCAGAACAGGACAAGGAGAGGGGGAGACTGGGGGACAAGGAGAGAAAACTATAAATACATCTTGCCCCTTTTCCCCAATTTCCCTTCCCCATCCTCTTCTTGACGGGACAGATCTGTGCATTAACATTCATGGCGATCGCAGGGCTTAAATCCTATGATCGCTGTAACATTGCGAATGCATCGACTTGCAAAAATTAACCTTCATCAAATCTGGGGCTATTTTGTTGCTCTTAAATTCTACGGCTGGACAGTAACACCAGCAAAATAATTTGCTCCGACTCTGGTACTTACAGATAAGGCGATCGCGGCCTAAAATTTCCGCCGCGTATACCGCTCGCGGTATACGCGGCGGAGAATATAGATTAGATAGCATATAAAAGCTAGATTACGAATTATTTAGTAAATAAACACCTTTTGACATTTGGATTAGAGCCTAAATTCTTTTTCTTATGGCGTCAGTTGTTTTAACAACGACTTAATTAAGGAGATTACTAATACCTCATGTCCTTTTCCTCCCCCCAAGTAGCCAATCGACTGCTTGCTGCTCTGCCAGATGCAGAATACCAGCGCCTTGTGCCCCATTTAGAGTACGTCACGCTCTCTTTGAAGCAAGTCCTTCACAGAGCTGGTGAATCAATTGAATACGTCTATTTTCCCAATTGGGCAATAGTTTCTTTGATTTCCACCCCGGAAGATGGCTCGACGATCGAAGTCGGCTTAGTGGGTAATGAGGGAATAGTGGGTATCCCCGCAGCTTTGGGAGACAACATCGCTACCACAACCGCGATTGTACAGATACCAGACTCTGGCATGAGGATGAAAGCAAGCTTGCTTAAAACCGAGTTTCAGAAGGGTGGCTCAATGCAAAGTCTGCTAATGCGGTACATACAAGCCATGTACGCCCAAACCTCTCAATGGGCTGCCTGCAACGCCTTGCATTATTTAGAGGAGAGACTTGCCCGTTGGCTGTTGCTCTTGTGTGACCTTGCAAACTCAAATGAGTTGCTACTGACTCAGCAATTTATGTCCCAGATGCTGGGTGTACGACGTTCTGGAGTCACGGTGGCTGCTAATAACCTTCAACAGGCAGGTCTGATTCGCTACAACCGAGGCAAAATTACTATTCTGAATCGGCAAGGATTGGAAGCGGCTTCCTGTTCGTGTTATGCAATCATTAAAGGCGAGTTTGCTAGGTTGCTAGCTAATAAGCATCAGTGAACGTGTTTAAATTAAGTTCTTCATCCAAACAACCAAGCCAAGCGATCGCTACCGATAAAATACAAGGTTTTTAGTAGCAGCCTACAATATTTTCACCTGATTTAATTAGCCCATTTGTATGAGGTAATAAGCAAGACAATAAGTGTATCTTGCTTATAGCCAGACCAACACAGATGCTTGAATGTTGCTTTCAAGCACAAAATGTATGAAAAAAGCTAAAGCCTTAATTTTATCAACAGTTTTTTTATTAGCCGGGCAAGCTTCTGCTTATGCTCAACAACAGTTACCTAGTCTTACTCCAGCACAAACTCAACGTTTATCCCGTGACTTAGTTCCATTTAACTCCCAAAACTTTTTTAACCAAGGGAGAGATTTGATAGAGAGAGAAATTCAAATGTTGATGCGGAGGCAATCTTCTTTAAATAAACCTGTTCTCAAGCTTAATTTGGATGCCGCAGGCAAGAAAAGACCACCCACTAATACCGTTCCGCTTTAAGGTTGATACACATAGGGAGTAGGGAGCAGGGAGCAGGGAGCAGGGAGCAGGGAGCAGGGGGAAAGAATTAGAGACAGATCATTTGTATCAGGCATTTCGTGAAATGGTATACGTGAAATGGTATAAGTAACTTGCCTAACACCTTATCAAAGTAATCTTCAAAGAGATATCAAAAACAACAACACCCAAGCTACGACTTGCTTAGTGATTTCCTCTTTTTTATCTTTCACACGGGGCTACATTCATTGATTACATACTCGCCATGTAATCTAGTTGTATGACCCCCTCTTTACCACATTGAGGAAATATAAGCTATCGAGTTGGGTGTTGTTGTTAGTCGACGAGACAGATGATGTAACAGCGTTTTTACCTCTTAACTAATTGGACTTTGGACTTTGGCTGTTGTATCTGCCAGGGAAGCTATGTAGCTTCAATAATTAAAATAACACTATTAAATTGTGATGGATTAATTTGCAACTAAACTTTACTGTTTTGATTATTTACAATCACAGCTTGTAACAATCACTTAAATAAATAATCCTCAAAACACATTAGCAACAGTAAGTCTTAAATTTTAGGGTGCGTTACGGTTAGTTTTCATTCTCTTACACTCTTAAATCTTTACATAACCGTAACACACCCTGCTTATCGAGCTACAAACTTAACTGCGATCGCGAAAACCCTGTTGTCCATTAGTTGGGTCAAAAAGTACATCGTATTTGTCGAAAAATGCAATACCACTATTCATAACCACAGGATGCTCTGCCCGTGGAGAGATATTAATGTTCCACAGATTAAATCCGTCACGGTTTCCCGGTACAAGGCTGTAGTTAAAGATGTTAGGAATTGCTAGCTTCACAACATTTTCTGGGCGTAACTTTCCTGGTTTGAGCTTACCCATCAAAGAAGCAGATTTAAATTGAGCCAAACCACTGCTTGCTCCAGTATCGACGATCATTTTGCCGTTACAGGAATTTTTCATTGAACTGCCAGAAATAGTTAAACAAACTCCATTGAGTTTAGAGTCCCATCTGTTGCCGGGTATACCATTAATTGCAGGTTGTTGGCTCAAAGAAGCCAACTTGAAACCTTCTCGATTCTTTGCTGTCAAGCCGAGAATGAGGCTACCGTTGCTGCTACTACCGCCATTACCAGTAACAATAAATCCATTGCTGAGATTTCCTGGTAGTTTTCTCAACGGATTATAGGGAAGCGATCGCTCCGAATAGTTGACACCGATAATACCGGAGAATGGCGCACCACTTTTCGCAGAGCAATTAGGTTTTTGGGCAATACATTGGCGACTTGTAACAGCCAGCACGGGAACAGGCTCCTCTGTTGAAATCAAACCAAATTGCACAGTGGCGTAAACTAATTCTCCCTCTAGGAGAGTACCATCGCTTAATTCTTCCTTGATAATTTCACCTGTGCTGCGAATCGGGGCATTTCCCAAAAATTCCTTAGGAACTCTCAACCCTGCTGAACCTGTATCCATTAAAACACGTCTTGGCTGACCCCCCGCGACTGCTAACTCCAGAAAATAGCCGCGAACACGTTGCCCAACTGAACCTTTTGTAAATAAAGGAACTGATATCGAGTCAAAACTGGGCTTTCTGGCAGTAAATTGAGAGGTATCGCGCAAAGCTAGGTTAGGAAAAAGCGTCAGAAATCCATTTTGTCGCTGTGCTAAAGGTTCTGGCGCATAGTCCCAAAGGCTTTCGTAGTAGAAAAAGGTTACACCTAAACCACGTTGTTGAGCAGCCCGTACTTGAGACTGAATTTGTTGCATAGAAACTGGGCGATTTCTCAACCCTGCCATAATACCTATTGCAGTAGGTATTAATTGTTGTGTTTCTATGATTTCTGGAAGAGTAAGTTTACTGGCAAAACTTTCCAAATCATTACGGTAAACCTGCATTACAAGTTCGTCTACAATACCCAGCCGTACCCAGTTAAGCCAGTCTTGCAGCTGAAGTTTATAAGCAAAGTCGTAGTAATTAGGAGAAACAGAAAAAATTGCGTTGGGTTTTATTGTTTTCACAGCTTGGTTTAGCCGCATCATAAAGGCTGTGATTTTATCTGCCCGCCATTTTATCCATGCTTGAGCTTGAGGATTGGTCGGGGGAGGATTCCCAGTTTCTTGAGTATAGAGGTTAACTGTGTACTTGTCGTAACCAAAATCAACCGGTAAACTCATGTGGTCATCAAATTGAATACCATCAGCGTTATACCTGGTAATGATTTCTACCACGAGGTCAGTAATAAACTTTTGCACTTCTGGGTGGAAGGGATTAAGCCAGGCTACCTCACCCGCAGCACTAATCGAAGTTTGGCTTCCATCCCGCTTTTGCGTCAGCCAATTTGGATGCTGAGATGCCAATTCTGAAGTTAGGGGAGCCATAAAACCAAACTCAAACCAAGGTATCGCCAGTACTCCTTGGCGACGGGCTTGAGTAATGATGTCTGCAATCACATCTTGTCCCTCTGCACCTTTGAAGAAAAAAGGGATACCCATTTGTTGCGTTATCGCACTCGGATATTTTGCATAGCCATCATTCCAAACCACGGGATAGATTGTGTTAAAGTTCAACCGACGCAATTGAGTAATTGTGTCTTGTACTTTAGCGCGATGCTTCAAGATATCAAAATCATTATTAGTCAGCCAAACCCCGCGGATTTCTTGAGAAGGTAACTGTGATAGTTGAGCGGTTGCAGGGGTGAGGTTTTCCAGCAACAATACTGTAGCAAATGATATCGCAAATAAAACTGGCAGAAGACGCTTAATTGTCCACCAACCTTGTCGAATGAAAAGCAATTGCTTAGGTATGGATAATAAGTTAGCTAACCAAGCGTTAACTCGTATACTTTTGTGATGGAACTGAGTTGCCATTATTCTGTTGGTATTTATGCTGAATAAATCAAGTTAATTTATAACATTTCATACAATGACTAAATTACTGCCCCAGAAAAACTAATGCAGATTTAGCTTCGTTCAGATAATTGACGCAGTTAGTGAGTGAGTTGTGCCAAGCTGAACTTACCCCAAAACAAGGTTGCGGTCTTAAACTTGATTCATGGCAAATCCACTAGTGTACATACCAGCAATCTATGCATATTAATATTTGTTTATTTATTGAATAATTGTTTCAGACTTGTGCATTTAAACAGTAGGGTTACCGCCATTGTTTTATGTAACCTAATATCAAAAAAGTAAAGGAAATCTTACATTTAGTTATTGTCTGTAAAAATAAGCTGAACAGAAGACCTGAACTATCATTGATTGAGATATCATTCCAATCAAAATGGTTATGTTGCAAAACTTCTAAAAGGCAGAAGCTCAGTTAGAATACAAAAGAATAAATGCTTAAGACAATTCAGCTACCAAATAGAATCAATCGCAAGGGAGATAAGTCTCTCTATCTATAGAGGGATAATCAGCTATAACTTACGGTATAGCGCTCTCCAAAACAGGCAGATTCCTCCAAACCAATCATAGAAGGATGGATCACATACCAAAGCAACCAGAGGTTGGCAAACCTACCTGCGAACTTCGGCAGTTACCTGAATTGACTCAAGAGCAGCTTGTCAAAGTTGTTGAGATTACTTACAGCACAATTAACCGCAGGGAAAACGATTGCACACAGCCTTGTTTACTAGCATTGAGCCAAGTAGTTAATAGTAATACCAAAGAGCTACTTAAAAAATATTTTCCAGAATTTCCAGAAGAGGAATAGAAACTGTGACTCAAGGAGCAATGCCTGGAATGGAGGAGCTTTTTGCGGGTGGTGGCGAAATGGGGGCACTCACGCGTGCGTTTAACTGGGCTAGCACACCACTTGGCCCAATGAAAAATTGGCCGCAAAGTTTACGAATTACTCTTAGCATTTGCCTGACCTCTTGCTTTCCAATGATCCTCATGTGGGGATCTGAGTTTATTCAGTTATATAACGATGCTTACTGCGCCATGTTTGGCTTGACAGAACATCAAACGGCTTTGGGTCAACCAGCCTACGAATGTTGTTCTAAGGTATGGCACATCATAGTCCCGGCATTAAAAGCTGTATTCACCAGTGGACAAGCCTCTGGGTTCGCCAATGAACGGTTTATGATCAATCGCAATGGATATTTGGAGGAGTGCTACTTTACCTTCTCTATGACTCCAGTTCAAAATGAAATCGGTAATGTGGTAGGGATTTTTACTACCATTACTGAAACTACACAGCAAATTACCAGTGAGCGACGATTGCGGACTTTACAAGACTTAGCAGCGATCGCACCTCAAACAAAAACTGTAAAAGTAACCTGTACGATCGCAACTGAAATTCTCGCCCAAAATCAAGCAGATATTCCATTTTGTTTACTCTACCTGTTGGATGAAGAAAATCAGCAAGTTAATCTGATGGGGTCACATGGTTTGGCTGTAGATACATCAGCAAGTCCCAGACAAATTCACTTAGATCGCGCAGCATGGCCCTTAGCACGAGTTGTTAATACCAAAAAAGCCGAAACTGTGACGCAACTGGCCAAACATTTTGCAAATGTAGAAGAATTTGCTACTGCCGATGCTCCGCACTCAGCGTTAATATTACCTCTTGCACAACCGGGACAGAAACACCTATTAGGGATGTTAATAGTTGGTGTTAGTCCGTGGCGATCGCTAAATAGTGAATATCAAGGGTTTTTTGAGATGATTGCCACACAGGTAGCCACAGCGATTGCAAAATCCCAGGATTCTGAAACTTTAGCAGGTTTAAGTCAAGCGCAAACAGCTTTCTTTAATAACTACATAAAACCTTTCTCAGGCTGTGAACTCTTACCAAAAGCCGCACAGTGTGAGCGATTACGTGCTGAAGCGGAGATAGCCCATAGACACATTAGTAATATTCTTGAAAGTATCACCGATGCTTTTGTGGCTTTTGATCGCCAATGGCGTTACACCTATGTCAACCAAAGCGCGGCAAAAATCTTGCAGCGATCGCCACAAGAATTAATTGGTAAAAATATTTGGGAAGAAGTATTCCTTAGCGCAGTTGATGAGTTGGCATACCAAGAAATGCACCGTGCAGTTGCACAGCAGGTTCCTATCTCTTGGGAAGAGTTTTGTCAACCGCTTCAGTGCTGGTTAGAAGTAAAAGCCTACCCCTTTAAAGATGGACTTGCACTTTATTTTCGAGATATTACTGAGCGCAAACGGGCAGAAGCAGGATTGCGGCAAAGTGAAGAACAGTTTCGTCAGCTTGCCGACGCTATGCCACAAATTGTCTGGACAAGCAATGCCGATGGCAAACTAGAATATGTCAATCAAAATTGGCGTGAGTATGCCGGACTGTCACTCGAACAAGGACGCAGGCGCGAAAACTCCAGTTTAGTTATTCATCCCGACGATGTTCAAAGTGCTTACCAGGAATGGGAAAAATCCTTAGCAGCAGGAACTTCTTACCAAAAAGAGTGCCGCATGAAGCGAGCTGCTGATGGAGTTTTTCATTGGTTTTTAGTTCGCGCCATCCCGATTAAAGATGAGCAAGGTCGAGTCATTAAATGGTATGGCACATCAACAGATATTCACGATCGCAAACTTGCTGAACAAGAGCGTGAAAAACTTTTACAACGAGAACAAATAGCGCGAGAACAAGCCGAGACTGCCAATCGCATCAAAGATGAATTTTTAGCAGTGTTGTCTCATGAATTGCGATCGCCCCTGAATCCGATTTTGGGTTGGGCAAATTTGTTACGAACTCGGAAGTTTGACGAAAAAACTACTGATCGAGCCTTAGAAACAATCGAACGCAACGCCAAACTCCAAGCTCAACTAATAGAAGATTTGCTCGATGTCTCGCGTATCCTCCAAGGCAAAATGGTCTTGAATATCTGCCCTGTGAACTTAATCTCTGTGATTGAAGCAGCCTTAGAAACAGTGCAGTTAGCAACAGAAGCAAAAGGTATTAAAATTCAAAAGCTGCTGGCGACTGATATTAAGCAAGTTTCTGGGGATGCAGGCCGCCTTCAGCAAATTATTTGGAATTTGCTCACCAATGCCGTCAAGTTCACACCGCCAGGAGGACAAGTAGAAGTGCGGCTAGAACAAGATGGGATGTATGCCAAAATTCAAGTAAAAGATAATGGCAAAGGCATTACCTCAGAATTTCTGCCTTATGTATTTGAGTATTTCCGTCAGGAAGATGGCTCTACTACCCGTAACTTCGGCGGTTTAGGATTGGGGTTGGCAATTGTACGTCACATTACAGAATTACATGATGGCACTGTAGAAGTAGAAAGTCCCGGAGAAAATTTAGGTGCAGTATTCACAGTTAAATTGCCAGTTTCTGCGATCGCTTTCAAAACCACTCCAGATTTTGAACTACCTATTGATACGCCTAATTTGAACGGTTTGCGGATTTTGGTGGTTGATGATGAAGCTGATATGCTCGATTTATTGCGCGTAATTCTAGAAAAATCTGGTGCAGAAGTATGCACAGCTGCATCACCAACAAAAGCACTCACTATGCTTGATCAGTGCCAGCCGGATGTCCTAATCAGCGATATTGGGATGCCAAGAGTTGATGGATATATATTGATGCAGCAGGTGAAGGAACGATTAGCAAAGCAAGGCAAAGAAATTAAGGCGATCGCTCTTACTGCTTATGCTGGAGAAATTAATCGCCAACAAGCACTAGCAGCAGGATTTGAAAGACATATCTCCAAGCCTGTTGAGCCACAAGTATTAGTGCGGGCAATTTCTGATTTAATTGGACTGGGGACGGGAGATTAGGGGACTAGGGGACTGGGGACTGGGGGACTGGGGTAGGACTTACGCACTCAAGCCTGAAACCTTGATCCCCCCTAACCCCCCTTCAAAAGGGGGGAACGTCTAAAGCCACGCCACTGAGGGAGTCGGGGAACCCGCAAGGGCGCAGGGCTGCCCCTTTTGAAGCTACGGTGTACACACATCTGTGTACTAAACCGAAATCATTGTAGATCCGTCATTATCCTCCGATAAATTGGAGGACTTTGAGGGATTTTAGCCCCCCTTAAAAAGGGGGGTTGGGGGGATCAAAAGCCTGTGGGACAACTCTCAAAGACTTGTGTGTACACGGTAGCCTTTTGAAGGGGGTTGGGGGATCTAAGTGCGTAAGTTCTAAAGGGACTGGGGACTTATGAAATCTTTGTTCTGAGAAGAAAAGCTTCTCTCTGTGCCACGGACGCTTTATAAGGGCGGGACGGCGGTGGTTACAAAATTTCTGATACTCGCCGATGAGTCTTTAATACTCGTGAATGAGGCTTTGATACTCGTGAATGAGTCTTTTATACTCGCCGACGAGTCTTTTATACTCGTGAACGAAGCTTTGAACTCCGTGAATGAGTCTTT